>CAYPPP010000077.1:0-1508 GCA_964412645.1 uncultured Candidatus Saccharibacteria bacterium | reverse complement strand
AGAAGACTATTTAATCAAGACAGATTTTACAGTTAAGCAAGTCGGTGAAAAGGTTAAGAAAATTTTAGGAATTAATTTACACTAATATATGGAATTAGGAGAAGCAAAATTAAAAAAACTTTTGATTGAGCCTGGTATTTTAACAGCCGAACAATTTGGGTCAGCTAAAAAACTTTCAGAAGAAAAAAAGATATCTATTGTAAGGGCACTAGTTGAGGCAGATTTCATTACAGAGGATCAATTAGGTCAACTAATAGCGGAGGACTTAGGTATTCTTTTTGTTAGTTTGAAAAAAATTGTTATTCCTGATGAAGTTTTAAAAATAATCCCTCAGTTAGTTGCTAAAACACAGAAAGTTATTTCATTTAAACAAGACAAAGAGGGTCTCAGAGTCGCAATGGCAGATCCAAAAAATCTTGAAATGATAAGATGGCTTCAAAAGAAAACATCAAAAAAAATTATTGCATATTACGCAACTCCGAAAGACATTAAGGGCGCTTTGTCTAGGTATAGAGCAGGATTTAAAGAGCATTTTGAAAAACTAATTAAAGGACAGTTAACGAAAGCGACAAAAGGAGCGAAGCCTGAAGATGCGCCACTTATAAGAATTATTGACAGTATTATTGATTATGCTTATGAAAATAGGGCATCAGATATTCATATTGAGCCAAGAGAAAATAAAGTGGTTGTTAGATATAGAATCGATGGAATTTTACACGATGTTATCTATCTGCCTGCAAGCTTAAAAGATCCGATTATAATGCGCATAAAAGTTTTGTCGCGCATGAGGACAGATGAGCACTTATCGGCTCAGGACGGGAAATTTAGAAAGAAGTTTGAAGATGAGTACTTTGATATTCGTGTTTCGGTTGTTCCGATCGTTGAGGGAGAAAAAGTTGTAATGCGTATTTTGGCTGGGAAATCACGCAATATTACTCTTGAAGATGTTGGTTTTAATGAAAAAGATTTGAGCATAATGAAGGGGATTATAAAGAAGTCATATGGAATGATTTTGGCCTCTGGTCCAACTGGATCAGGAAAAACAACAACGCTTTATGCTGTTTTACAAACAATTAATACGCCAGAAGTTAATATTTCTACAATTGAAGACCCTGTTGAATATGCTATGGATCGTATTAATCAAATCCAAGTTAATAAAAAAACAGACCTTACTTTTGCAAATGGACTTAGGGCAATTGTTCGTCAAGATCCAGACATCATTATGGTGGGAGAAATCAGAGATGAAGAAACAGCTTCTATTGCAGTTAACTCTGCTATGACGGGTCACTTAGTGCTTTCGACTATTCACACTAATACTGCAGCAACAACATTTCCTAGATTAATGGATATGGGCACTAAATCATTTTTAGCTGCTTCGTCAATTAGCGTTATTATAGCTCAAAGATTGGTTAGAAAAATTTGTATTAATTGTCGAGAAAGCTATACGATGAGCGTTGATTCTCTTAAGAATAATTTACCACAAGTTCTATTTGACTATCTTTTAAAAC
>CAYPPP010000076.1:0-1617 GCA_964412645.1 uncultured Candidatus Saccharibacteria bacterium | reverse complement strand
CTTTGAGCTTTTTTACAGCTAAGATTTTTTACCTTAACTATTCTTTTATCTCTGGCTTGATTTGGATAAGATTGGGTTGGATTATTGGAGCAATTTTTTTGTTGGTTTTTCCTGATGTAAGAAGTAATATATTTAAAAAGAGAAAAACAAAAAAGTTTAGTTTTTTAAAACTCTTTTTTTCAGGCCAGACAATAGGCGCTTTGGCAGGGATTCTGCAAAATTGGGCCATTTATTTAGCTCCAATAATTTATCTATCCTTTGTAAATGCTTTAGAAGGAATAAAATATGTTTTTGTTTTAATTTTTGTTTTAATTTTTGCGCGGTTTTATCCAAAGCTTTCTTTTGAAAAATTTACGAAAAGAATTGTTGTCCAGAAAGTGCTTGCTATCATATTGATTATTACGGGATTAGTATTATTAACTTTGTAATATGTTTAAATTTTTAAAAATAATTCTATTTTTTATTCTATTTATTCTAATTATTGCTGCTTGTTTTTGCTTTGTCGGTAAAGCAAAGCCATCGGAAAATATTAAATGGGGAGTGGTTTTTTCTCAGAAACATTCTCAAAATCTTGGTATTGACTGGAAAGAAAATTATTTGGCAATTTTAGATGATTTAAAAATTAAAGACCTGAAAGTTGTTGCTTATTGGGATTTGATTGAAAAACAACGGGATGAGTTTGATTTTTCTGATTTGGACTGGCAGATTCAAGAGGCGGAAAAAAGAGATGCAGAAATTTTGCTTGTTGTCGGCAGGAAAGTTCCTCGTTGGCCAGAATGCCATTGGCCTGATTGGGCTAAGAGCTTAAAAGATGAAGAATTAAAGCAAAGAGTTTTGAATTATGTAGAAGCTCTTGTATTAAGATATGGGAACAGTCCAGCAGTGGTTTCATGGCAGGTTGAAAATGAGCCACTTTATCCTTTTGGCGAGTGCCAGCTTTTAGGTTCAGAATTTTTGCAACAGGAGATAGATTTAGTTAAGTCCTTATCTAATAAGCCCATTGTCATATCTGATAGTGGAGAATATTCTACTTGGTTTAAAGCCGCTAAATTAGGAGATATTATGGGGACGACTCTTTACAAACGGGTTTGGTTTAAAGAGCTTGGAACATATGTTACTTATCCGTTTCAGCCGATATATTATGCCAGAAAGGCCTGGCTCATTGATAAATTATTTAATAAAAAAGTAATTTGCGTGGAGCTTCAAGCAGAACCGTGGGGAGAGAAATTGCTCTATAATTTGCCCATTGAAGAGCATAGCAAATCAATGGATTTAAAAAGGTTTAAATATATGGTTAAATTTGCCGAGGATACAGGTTTAGATACTTTCTATCTTTGGGGAGTTGAATGGTGGTATTGGCTAAAAATTGAGCATAATGATTCAGCTATTTGGGATGAGGTAAAAGGATTATAAACACATCAACTAGGGAAAGTCGGATTTTCTTTTACGATTTCTTCCAATTGCCGTTTTCCTTTGTATATTGAAAGAATTTTTAATGGGAAGTAATATTAAATAATATATGTTGATTAATATAAAAAAACTTATTAAAAGCTTTAAAGTTGCTTTTTCCGGGCTGGGTTTTGCTATAAAAAACGAGAATACTATTAAAGCAGGAAC
>CAYPPP010000075.1:0-1860 GCA_964412645.1 uncultured Candidatus Saccharibacteria bacterium | reverse complement strand
CCCAAGTTTGACAGTTTGCTAATTATTTAATGAGGGATTTCTATTTGACAGTTGGTTATTTTTTAACAAAAATCAACTATTTTTCAGGTTATTGCCTCATTTTTGAGGCAAATTAACTCATTAATTGGGTCAAAATTTGAATAGATTCTTCTTTTTCTTGTAGAATTCTGTTTTTCAATCGTAACTGTCAAATTAGATAAGCTAATTTTAATGAATTTTGTTGAATAATCTTTCAATTTGGGCTCATCATATCGTATCAACGATATGATTAAGTGAGCTAAATAACCAATTAGCAAAGCTCCGTAAATGCTATTATCCGACCATACACGTAGCGGTTTGATGTTTATCTCGTTTTTTAAAGAGTGCATTATTTTTTCTACACTATCTTTTTCCCTATACAAAAATAATGCTTCTTTTAGTGTCAAATTCTCACTGCTTGTAAGGCAAAAAAATCCTTCCCTGCCTGTAATCGATGCCTTTTTTACTAGTTCAAACGCTTGTTCATCAGACAAACTTTTGAGTTTTGTCTGATATTCTATGATTGCTTTGACTAAAGGGTTATTCACACGAAATCGCTTTGGCAGCACCTTCCCCTTGCTACTTGCCTGTTCTATGTCTTGTGCTTCCTTTAATTGACGCTCTGCTTTTCTTAAAGCACTAGCGATATTTTCTTTTTCTAGTTTTTCTGAGAAGAAAAAGTAGTTAGTCCTTTTTAGAAAAGGTATTTTAATTCCATAAATTCCTTTTTTTGAATCAATTAATACTGGTTTCATCTTCCAGAATTTCTTAATTAATTTATCATCACTAATATTCAATTTTTTAGCAGTGATAAACTGCATTTTAGCAGCAATAACACTGTTTAGGTTGTCTTTTCCATTTGCACCTTTATCAAAAATAACTTTTGAACCAATCTGGAGCTTGTCCTTAACTTGTTCAAATGTTGTTTGAAAATGAGTTTGGTCATTAACATTGCCTTTGGCAATTGTTAATCCAATTGGGATGTTGATTGGATTACGAAGTTCAGTAATTCCAAAAGTAATCTGCTTTTTATCAGGTCGATGATCCCTACTATAGCCATACTTGGCAAGGTTTGCTTTATCTCCCCAAAGAATTAAACTGCTCCAGTCCATATTAATATCAGTATGATTAAAATCATACTGAGAAAACAATATGTCCTGCAAATCAAGAATCACTTCCTGATAATTCTCGCCAATCGTTTCAATTGCACGATACAATGTCTTTTGTTCAAAAGACTTTAATTCAAATTCATCAAGTACTTCCTTTCTGTTTATCCAATCAGAACCACGAGTGAGGCTGAGATCCTCACTTAATTTGTATGAAATTAAGGCGTTGACTAATCCTTTAAGTGAAATACCACGTTGTTTGAATTTTGAGAAAATATGCTCAAAATTGAGTTTTTTGCTGTATTTCTTAACTGCAAAGGCAGTTCCAACCGGAAAAGATATATTGTAGTTCGATTTTATGTTGTTTGTTCTTATTGTTGTTTTTTGCATGGTAACTTAAAACAACTTTAAGAACATATTTCTATTTAACTGTCAAACTTAGGTTGGAGATAGTTATATCTGTTGTTGCCTTTTCACCAATCATTGTAAAAATTAGTTCCCAATCGGTCATATGGTCCCTTAAATTTTGATTATTCCTATTCAATCCTTTAAATTGCTTATATTCTTTAACAGTTTTGCCAAAAGTAGCCTTGCTTATCTCATTTGTAAGTATTGCAAATTCCTTTTTTTCTTGTATTTCCCTTTTTGTCCATTCACCTGTCAAATCCTGCCGTATTGCTATACCCCTAAGTCTTTTATCAATCCATTCCTGAGGATAGCCCTTAAACTCATAATA
>CAYPPP010000074.1:0-1889 GCA_964412645.1 uncultured Candidatus Saccharibacteria bacterium | reverse complement strand
GAGTTTGTTTTAAAATAGAATCTAAACATTCTTTTAGATCCTTTTCCCTATTATATGTTGGAATAACTACACTAAAATTCATAGATTATATTAATAATTTCCCCTATATCTTATTTTCCCAAATTTTAAATAACCATAAAGAACTAATCTTAAAAAACTTCTAAAAATCGCTCGACAATAACCAGGATAGTATTTTTCATATTTTCTAATTAATCTAAAATAATTTTTTAACTGTTTCGTTTGGTTCTTGTTACTTATCTGCGCTTTCCATTCTGTGTGGTGTATTCCATAAACTGGCAAGTTAGCAAACTTAGCAATCATTCCAAGTTTAAGCCAAAGATCGTAATCTTCTACATGCAGATCTTCCAACTCTTCGCTATAGCCACCAACTTTCAAAACTGCATCCCTTCTAAAAACTACAGACGGATGAAGAAAACAATTTTTCCCTAATATTGACTGGCGGATTTCTTGGTCTTTCAGAGGATTTAAAAACCTAAAAAGCTCTTTTCCTCCCTCGCCTACTACAATTGCACCAGTTCCTACTAATACATAATTGGTGTTCTCTTCTAAAAACTTAACTTGTCTATCTAACTTCTCTGAATCAACCCACGCATCATCGTCATCAACACGAGCGATATATTCTCCTCTTGCTTGTTCTATACCTTTATTTAAACTTTTTTGGATACCTAAATTTTTATAATTTTTAATATAAATAATTCGATTATCATTTATGTCCTTAACAACTTTCTCTGTATCGTCGATTGAGCCATCGTCAACAACAATTAACTCAAAATCTTTGAATGTCTGGTTTAAGACACTTTTAATAGCTCGTGGTAATAAATTTGCCCGATTATATGTTGGAATTATTACTGAGGCTAAAGGCTGATTTTTCATTTTGTTAAACCAATAGTTTTAAATATTCCATTAAATCTTTTTTCGTAGGTATGTTCTCTTAAAATGCGTTCATAGCCAGCTTGAGCAATGGATTCTCGTTCCTCATCATGGGTTGAATAATAACGAATTTTGTCAATGAGGTCGTTAATATTCCTAAAAATAACAATTTCTTTACCGTCTTGATAGTAATCGGTTAAATTATCAGCATTACCAGTCAATAAAAACCCCCCACAACCTGGAATTTCAAAGTTTCTACCTTTAATCTGTTTACGATTTCTTCCTAAAATAAACTTAAAATTATCAATCCATTCTCTCGGTTTACATAATCGGATAGAACTATTATGCCTCCGCCTCAAAAATATCTTAGCTATCGCTTTCCAATTGATAACTCTTGAACTTTCTGTTAGATTAAGATTGATTTTACTTTGAGAAAAGATCCGAATCATTTCTTCTTGAGAAACTCGTCCATTAGGCCAATCTTTCCCCCAACATTTTATATTTATTCCAGCTCTCTTAATTTTCTCTATTATTTTTTTTCTATTTCCGTGTGGCTGGCCAATAAAGGTAACATCATAAATTTTTGGTAAATCAAGAGGCCTGTACAAGAAATGATTACAAGCAAACTGACTTTTGATAACATTTTTATAACCAATGTTATTATATTTTGCTGGAGCTTTTGAGTCAGCAGTAACCACCCAATTAAAATAAGGTGCCCAATACTTAGAATAAATATCAAAGCGCCAAACATCATCAGCAAACCAATTCAAAGTCACTGTACTACTTTTTTTAGCAATCTCTTTAATAACCCCTTTTTCAAATTCATCAGTAAAAAGAAAGAAAAAACAAAGATCGGGGTTTTCTCGATAAACAATTTTTAAAAGTTCTTGATTCATCTTTTCCCGTCCCACTTTTTGAATAACCTCATCAAAAGGAAAATAAATAACTTTATTATTTCCACCATTCATTCTTACTAAAGAATCATAAAAATTGTAATG
>CAYPPP010000073.1:0-1890 GCA_964412645.1 uncultured Candidatus Saccharibacteria bacterium | reverse complement strand
TGAGCATAGCGAAAGGTTCTTAAACCAATCCTAATGATATTGGGAGGTCTGTTTTTTTAAGGTACTTTCGTTAAGAACTAATATAAATCCTACTATAAATTATCGTTTTGTCAATTAGGAATTAAAGCTGTTTAAGATGGTGTTCTATTGTAAAAAAATCAGATTTATGTTACGCTTCTCCTGTCAATCTTGCCTGCCGGTAAGCAAGATTCCTCCGGTGAACCGGAAAGTTTTTTTCATTTTGTTCTTTAAGGAGGGTAGAAATGAAGGAAAAAATTTGGCAAAAACTAAGGCGCTATAAAAAAACATTAGAGACATTTGCTTTAAAACATAATATTAGTCCTAAAGTTTTTTTTAGATTATGGCTTCTCACTTCTATTGTTAAAATATTAGCAACAGCATTAGGGCTAACAAGTGTTTTAACGCTTAATCATAATATTAATCTGGTTTTTGTCGTTCTTAATAGAACCATAGCGACCCTAATTCCTATCTATGTTATTTTCTGGGGAAGAAAGTTACATTGGTTAATCCGACCGCTTTATGTGTTCTTTTTCTTTGTGGGTACCATTGGGCTAGAGATATTCTTTTCTTTTTTCAAGTAAAGGGTTGATTGTTATTTGATCAGCCCTTTTTTATTTATATAATATGTAATAATCTATTTTGATAGAAGGATTTTAAATAATAAAAATTTGCTAAAAAAATACTTTACTCTTAAAATGATTATTATTAATTATTAAATGCTAAATACATGCTTTCCGATATAAAATATCTTAACGCTTTTAATCAATTTGAATTAATTGGTTCTCAAACGCTTAAGAAAATAAAGAAATATTTTAAAACCTATCAAAAAGCGTGGGAAGCCCCAGCTTTTTCTTTTACAAAAGCCGGATTAAAAGGAAAAATTATTGAAGAATTAAGCAAAAAACGAATAAAAATTAATCCAGATAAAGAATTAAAAAAATTAGAAAAACATGGTATTAAGATTTTAATACCAGCTAATAAGAAATATCCCAAATTATTAAAAGAAATATACGATTTTCCCCAAATTCTTTATTATTTAGGAAACATTAATGCTTTTTCAAAATTTTCTTTAGCAATTGTTGGTAGCCGTAAGTACAGTTCATATGGAAAAGAAATTGTTGAATATTTTTCAAAAGAACTCGCTGAAATGCAGCTTACTATCATTTCTGGACTTGCTTTGGGAATAGATGCTTTAGCGCATAAAACGACGGTTAATGCGGGAGGAAAGACTATTGCTGTCTTAGGTTGCGGTCTTGACTATATTTATCCTCCAACAAATCGTAAATTAGCCAAAGAGATTTTGAAATCAGGCGGACTTATTCTATCCGAATATCCCCTCGGTTCAGAGCCCTTAAGACATCATTTTCCTTGTAGAAATCGCATTATTAGCGGATTATCTCTCGGAGTTTTAGTAATAGAAGCTGCTTCAAAAAGTGGCTCATTGTTAACTGCTAATTATGCCCTTGAACAAAACCGTGAAGTTTTTGCTATTCCAGGAAATATTTTTTCTTTAAAATCTGCTGGTTGTCATCAGCTTATAAAATCAGGCGCTAAAATTGTGGATAAACCTCAAGATATTTTAACGGAGCTTGAAATTAAAGATATAAAAGAGTACAAAGAAACAAAGAAAGTGAGGCCTGAATCAAAAGAAGAAGAAATTGTTTTAAATTTCTTGAAAGAAGTTCCTCAAGAAGTTAATATCATTATTAAAAAACTTGGCTTGCCAGTTTCTCAAGTTAACTCTCTTTTGACTATTATGGAAATGAAAGGTAAAATTAAAAATCTCGGAAATGGACTATATTCGTTAAAACGATAAATATGAAAAGTCTAATCATTGTTGAGTCACCAACAAAGGCAAAAACAATTAAA
>CAYPPP010000072.1:0-2037 GCA_964412645.1 uncultured Candidatus Saccharibacteria bacterium | reverse complement strand
TTCCATAATCTCTGATTGGACTTCAGTCACTTTTTTCCTTAAGTTTTTTAAAACTAAGCCAGTATCTACTGGATGCAGGAATATAGAAATATCCATTGGCACATCCATATTGATAATGGGCGAGAGCCAACCAGTACTTAAGTATCTAGGGAAAGAAAAAACAAAATATGTTTTAGCTATTTTTTCTCCTACCATAAAATGGTCAGAACCGAACTTAATAGCGGGAGGTGCTATAAAGTCAAGTAAACCCATTGCTTGGAGTTCACCTGTTGGTTTTGACGGTATTAATTTTTTTAAAAAAGAAGGTAATTCCATTTTTTTACTGGATTAATTCTGGAGGAACTTCTGGATAATAACCAACGCTTGCTTCTTTAGGATGAGACAAGCTCCAGAAAAGCTCAATTAATTCTTCAGAGTTTAATGCCATACTCCAAACTCCGCATCGTCTTAATCCGAGCATTAAAAATTCCATTCTTTGGTAAAGTTGGGTTTTACATCTTTGGAACAGCTCTTCTGTAAGAGTCGGCGTCCCTTTCAGGCTTAATAATCCACCTTTTGTTTTCCCGCCATAGATTTCTGAGAGATAGAAAGGCACCACTATATAGAAATTTTTATTCATAATGGATCCACCTGCGACTAATTTTTCTATGAATTTTCTATATTCTTGTGTTTGAGTGAGTAAAAGATCATTTTCTTGAGTTTTTTCCATATCCTTTAGTTTCTCAAGATAGCCAGTAATATTTACTTTTCTTGAAACAATCATTATCTGACAAGAAAAATCTAAAGCATTTAAAAATGTTTGAAATTGGTAGATGATTGCCTCTTGTTCTTCGGTTTCTCTTAAAGCAAAATTTAAAGAAGAAGCCATCATAACGCCCCTTAAGCTATTGTCTTTCATAATCATCGCTCCTTCCTTTATTGCCTTTATTGGTAGAAATTGTTGGGATGAACCTGCTTGCATATTGTTTTAATCACTTTGAATGCATTTCAATTAAATTAGATACTTGATTTAATCGACTTTTACCAGCGATTTGAGGCGTTAGAATAATATTAGATTTTTCCTCTTCTTTTTTAGGTTTTTTAGGTAATGCGTAAATCGGCTCTTCTTTTTTATGCCAAAGATATGTTTTTGATTTAAAAACAAATCCAAAAGAACGGACTAAAATTGTTGGTACGGGGAAGCCCTTGATTTTAGCAAAAGCAAAGACAAATGCGATAATCATTATCGGGATAGAAAGAATAACAAATTTTATCATAGAGGTAGTGAAATAAAAAATTAGGCATACCAAAGAGCCACCTATAAGATATGCTAATTGCCTTAGATTAAACGGTCCGGCAATTTTTGGTTTGATTTCTAAAAATTGTGGCAAAGGATACTGCATAATTAAATTATTCTATTGATTCTCTGTAGTGATCTGGTCCATGATTTTGTTTTGTTGTCTCCTTTTCATTCTCTGGTTTTTCTGTTGGTCCTATGCCTGCCTCTGCATACATTTCGTTTAATTCTTTTTTTACTTGATTAAAAACGTAGTGCTCCATTTCTATGCTTGCTTTTTTAGCAATATCTTCACTAAGGCCAAGTTCATCCTTTATTGTATCTTTGAAAAATTCAAGAGGCAAAAGCCCCATTAAAACTTGTCCTGCTAGTTCGCCAAGTTTTGAGGTATTTTTAATCTCGTGTAGTTCTGCAATATTCCAAACAGCATCAGCAGTGTCTTCTGAAAATATTGCGTTTTTTAATTCTGGGCACAGGGTTTTGTATATTTCCCAGAGTTTATCTGTAGATAATTCCTCCATAGTTTATAATTAATATTTCTTGGATTTTAAAATTTTATTATATCAGCATTATTTCTTTTAATTTTAACACAATCAAAAGAAAACAGAAACAGGGATAAAATAGTAGTGGGCAAAAGTATTGACAAGTAGGTTAACTTTTAGTATAATATAGTTAAAGATGATTCATTGGGAATCAACTATTTTCACATAGTAGCACTTTCACAATAAGGACCAAGCTGAGTAAATGTTGGTGTTGTTTGT
>CAYPPP010000071.1:0-2123 GCA_964412645.1 uncultured Candidatus Saccharibacteria bacterium | reverse complement strand
CGTAAGAAGAGCGATTACGATTGAACTAGTTGAAAAAAGAAAAATAAATTTAAGTAAACTTGCTGAAATAACTCCTAGCCAATAATTTTTCTTTTGCACCAGACCAAAGACAATTACTAACAAAGCATTTGAGATCATTATAAATGGAATCATGGGAGCTAATATGGCAGGCAAGAGTCCGAAGCTAAGAGCAATAACACTTGGGATAAGTCCAATCATGATCGCTGCTTCTATTCCCAAAAACGCCGTAGCAATAAAAAGAGTAGCATTGATAAGAGGACCTGTAATTGCTTGAGATTGGACAAGTAGTGGTGCAACTGTTGCGATAGTCAATAGTCCTAAAAATGCAACAGATTTAACGCTGAGTGCCTTAGCTGTCTCTAGTGGTAATCCCAGAAACAGTTCCAGGGTTCTTTCTTCAGTTTTATGAGGCTTAAATATCTTCATGAATAAATAGCAACTAATTAATAATTTAAATAATCTTTACTTTTCCTCTTTTTTGTCTGTGATAAGATGTGTGAAGAATTTCTTGTCGAGCCTTTGGGTTTTTGTCAAAAAATTCAGAATAAACTTTTTTCACAATTGGATTCTCGTGAGCTCGTCTAATTTCTGTATTTTTATCTATTTTATAGAGTCCATTGGCTCGTGCGAGACGGATACTCTCGTCGGCTGGCAATGGTTGACCACCACCACCGATACAGCCACCAGGACATGCCATAACTTCAATGCAGGTATAGTCATTTTTCTCTGGATGCTTTTTCAAATTATCAAAAAACTTTTTAGCATTTCCTAACCCATTAATAACAGCAACCTTATGAGAGTCATTGCCTATGACAACTTTAGCTTCTTTTATTCCACCCATACCACGTACTTCTTTAAATTCAAGCTTCTCTAACTTTTTGCCAGTTAATTTTTCGTACGTAGTTCTAAAAGCTGACTCCATAACACCTCCACTGGCACCATAGATAACTCCTGCGCCAGTTGGTTCACCAATCAAATTATCAAGAGGGGCAGGCTTCAATTTTGTAAAATTTAATCTTTTCATCTTAAGAAGCCGCGCAAATTCTCTTGTTGTTAATACACAGTCAACAGAAGGCATTCCAGAAACCTTTAGCTCTGAACGATCAATTTCGTATTTTTTTGAAGTACAGGGCATAATCGATACCATATAAATTTTCTTAGGATCAATGCCTTTTTGTTTTGCCCAATAAGTTTTAACGATACCACCTAACATTTCCTGAGGAGACCGAGCAGTGGTTAAATGGGATATGAGTTCTGGGTAGTAGAATTCAACATACCTTACCCACGAAGGACAGCAAGATGTTAAGAGTGGTAACCCTTTCTTTTCTTTAATATGTTCTACAATCTCATTTGATTCTTCCGTTGTTGTAAAGTCTGCGCCAGTTGATGTGTCTAGTACATAATCAAAACCAAGTTTTTTAAGAGAAGCAACTAATTTTCCGGTGACAACTTTTCCATAGTCCATGCGAAATTCTTCACCTAAGCTTGTTCTAATTGATGGGGCAAATTGGACAACGGTAATTTTACCCTTTTGTTTTAGTGCATTTTCAATTGTCTCAAATTCTCCTTTTGATTCAAATGCTCCTGCAGGGCAATGCATTATACATTGTCCACAAAAGATACAATCTATATTTTTGTTTTTAGTAGGAACAATTTTTACTTCATGACCTCTTTTTTGTACTTCTAAATAGCCAACTCCTTGATTCTTACAAACTTCAACACAGTTTCTGCAATCAATACACTTTGAGCTATCAAATTCAATTACACCGTCAAAACTGTATGTAGGATAATTGTCTTTTCTATCTTTAAATCGATTAATAGTAACTTTATTTTTCTTTGCCAAATCCAATAGTTGGCAATTTGGCTCCCAAACACAATCAGAACATTCTTCTTTATGCTGAGAAAAAATTAATTCAAGATTAGTTTTTCTTGCCTTCTTTACTCGAGGAGTATTTGTAAAAACCTCCATGTCTTCTTTAATCTTGGTTGAACAAGCTGTTAAAAGTCTTTTTTGTCCCCTAACCTCAACACTACAAACTCGACAATTAGGCTTGATATCCAAGTCAGTGTGATTACAAAGACTTGGCACATAAATATCATTT
>CAYPPP010000070.1:0-2246 GCA_964412645.1 uncultured Candidatus Saccharibacteria bacterium | reverse complement strand
AATTAATATAGATAAAGGTTTATAAAATATAAATATGTTTGTTGATGATGTAACAATTAAACTTAAGGCTGGCCATGGAGGAAAAGGCGTGGTGGCATTTAATAAAACAAGAATGAGCCTAGGCCCAACTGGAGGTAACGGTGGTAAGGGCGGCGATGTTTATTTAGAGGGCGTATCTAATATTAGTGCTCTTGCTCAATTTCGTTATAAAAAAGAAGTTTTAGCAAAGAGTGGAGGTGATGGAAAAAATAATTGCAGTGACGGAGAGAAGGGGAAGACTCTAATTTTGAGTGTCCCTGTCGGCACAGTAGTTCATAATCTTTCAACAAAAAAAGATTTAGAAATTATTTCTATAGGAGAGAAAGTTTTGATTGCAAAAGGTGGCTTTGGTGGTCATGGAAATTTTTTCTTTCGTTCATCGATTAATACTTCTCCAAAAAAGGCAAGCATTGGAACTGCTGGCGAAGAGCTATCTTTAAGACTTGAAATTAAATTAATTGCTGATGTTGGTTTTATTGGACTACCTAATGTTGGAAAAACTAGCTTGCTAAATGAACTTACAAATGCTCAAAGCAAAGTTGCTAATTATTCATTCACAACGCTTACGCCGAATCTTGGCACTTATTATGAATTAATTTTAGCTGACATTCCGGGACTTATTGACGGAGCGTCTAGTGGTAAGGGATTGGGCATTAAGTTTTTACGTCACATAGAGCGGACGAAAACACTATTTCATTTTATTTCTGCAGAATCTTCTGATCCGGCTGAGGACTATAAGACTATTAGAAATGAGCTTGACGCTCACAATAAAGAACTTTTGGAAAAACAAGAGTATGTGTTTTTGACGAAGACAGATTTATTTGACAAGAAAGACATTGCTAAAAAAATAGATCAGTTAAAAAAGATTGACAAAAAAATAACTCCTATCTCAATAGTAGATGAAGATAGTATTAAAAAAGTTGAGGTAATCTTACGAAAACTTATTAAGCTGAAGTACGAACAAACAGAAGAGGAAAAAGAATAAACAACTCACTCAAGTTGTGAGTTGTTTAAGTTAATAGGTGGGAAATAAAAATACAAGAACCTCGCTTTTAGCAAAACTTTATAAAGAAATGAATAAAATAGAAAAGAAAGTTTGGCCTGAGTATTTTCAAAAAATACTTGATGGCACAAAAACATTCGAAGTTAGACTCAATGACTTTGAAGTCAACGAGAGTGATGTTTTGTTTTTGAGAGAATGGAATCCAAAAGCCAAGAATTACACAGGGAGAGAACTAGAAAGAAAGATTGGATATGTAGGGAAATGGAAGATGGATGATTTGGCAAAATTTTGGCCCAAAGAAGAGATTGAAGACAAGGGAATTCAAGTTATTTCTTTAAAAGAATAAGCTAAGCTTGGGATTTCTCATTTTATTCGAAAATTAAACCAAGCTTGATGAGAGAAAAAAAATGACAAAACAAAAAAATAAACAATATAAAAAGAAAGAAAATAATTTTGCTTTCATAGATGGTCAAAATTTGTATATAGGAACAACCAAGAGCCCAAAGAAATCTTGGAAAGTAAACCTGAAGAAATTCAGAATTTACTTAAGGGATAAATATAAAGTCTCTAAGGCTTATTATTTTCTAGGATATGTTAATGAGGAAAATAGTGAGCTTTACGAAAAGATTCAAGAAGCTGGTTTTGTTTTAATGTTTCGTGAGCATAGCTCAGCTATGATTGGCAAAAAGAAGGGCAATGTTGACTCTGACATTGTTTTTCACGTTATGAAAAAAATATATAAAAAAGAATTATTTGATAAAATAATTCTTGTGTCAGGAGATGGAGACTATAAAATGTTAGTGGATTTTTTGATTGAAGAGAAGAAATTTAAAAAAATATTGTTTCCTAATAAAACATTTGCCTCATCTTTGTATAAAAAAATTGGATCAGAATACTTCGATTGTTTAGAAAATAAAGATGTTAAAAAGAAAATTACATAAAAGAAGGGTTGCTCGTTGTACCCAATAACCTTGATGAAAGAATAATCGCATAATAGCGATTGACGGAAGAGCAAGAGCCTCCCTTTTAGTGAGAACCTTGACGGGGGAATAATCGCATAATAGCGATTGACGGAAGACTAAGAACCGCACCTTTGGCGAGAACCTTGATAAAAAAATAAAAAGGGCTCCTTAGGCATTAAGCCGTTTGGATCCCTTTTTGTCTTGATGTTCTAAGTATATGTTATAAACACTCAAAGTCAAGT
>CAYPPP010000069.1:0-2325 GCA_964412645.1 uncultured Candidatus Saccharibacteria bacterium | reverse complement strand
GCTGTAAAATTGCATAAAGCGTAGTCGTTTTTCCACAACCAGTCGGACCAGCAGATAAAATCATTCCATAGGATTTCTTAACAACTTTTTGCATTCTTTCCAAATCGCTTTTATCAAAACCTAATCCATTTAGATCAATAGCGCGCGATTTACCCGAAAGAATTCTCATAACAATTTTTTCACCATTAACAATCGGTACAACTGATACTCTAATATCAAATGTATCTTCGCCAAATTTTTTCCTAAACTTACCATCTTGAGCTGACAGATGTTCATCAGTTTTCATTTTGGCTAATACTTTAATTCTCATAATAATCGGATCGCGGAAGCTAACGGGCAGGTAAATAACATCATGTAAAATCCCATCAATTCTATAACGCACTACAATTTTCTTTTCCCTGGGTTCTATATGAATATCAGAAGCCCTATTCTCATAAGCGTAATCAATAATACTATCCACTACTCTAATCACAGGCGCATCTTCCGGCTTAGCTGTTTTGCCTGTTTTGCCAAGCTGTCTTTTGATTAAACTTTCAAAATGCTCTCTAAATCCCGCCCGATAACGAGAGAGGGCGGTTTTAATGTCCTTCGGCGTTGCATAATAAATAATAATATTTTTACTCGTTTTTTTCTTTAACCAGCGCGCCATTTCTAAATTTTGAGGATTAGCCATGGCAACGCGCAATCCCTCTTTGTCCATTCTGAAAGAAATAACTTGCTGGCTTTTAGCAACCAATTGAGGAATAATTTTGAGTATCTCATCGGCAATAACAGTCTTTCTTAAATTAATAAAAAGAACACCCATTTCCTCAGCGATTAGCTGGCCTAAGTGTTCTTCGGATATAAAATCCTCATCAACAAGAACTTTTGCAAGTGAAAGTTTTTTTTCTCCTGCCAATTTTAAAGCAACTGCAAATTGTTCTTTTGTTAAAAGCCCCTGATTGACCAAGATTTGTTTTAATTTGCCCTCTCCAATGTCCATAATTTTAATTAATTCCCAAAGTTTTTTTTACTTTTTCTCCAACTTGTTTAACAGTATAGTCTGTTTTAATTAAATAATCTTCCGCTCCCATTTCAAGACCTCTCTTGAGATCAGAATTTTGCCCCAAGTTAGAAAGAATAATAACTGGAATTCTTTTTGTAGCCGGATTCTCTTTTAACTTTTCTAAACAGCTAAAACCGTCCATCTTGGGTAAGATTAAGTCAAGTAGAATTAAGTCGGGCTTAAATTCTTCCGCAGATTTTAGTCCAGCCTCTCCATCGCCAGCAGTTGAAATTTGAAACCCCTCTCTAATAAGCCCTGATTCGTACATCTTGACTAAAAATTCGTCATCTTCAACAACAAGAAGGTGGATTTTTTTATTTTCCATAAAAATAACTGATACAAATTATTTCCTATTCATTATAACAAATTACAGTAAAAACTCCCAATAATGATTGGGGATAACACAAACAATGTAAATATAAAATATAGAATTTAGATTGCTAATTAAAAAAAATGCCCCGAAATTATTCGGAGCAATTTAGTTTTCTGTTTTAAAATACTTAACTAAGCTAATTATTCTTAGTCCAATTGCTATCAACAGACAGCTGTTAACAACATAACGAAACGCAGGCCAATAGGGTGGCCATTTAGCCGATACGAGTGTAACACAGACAGCACCGATTAAGAATCCATAGGCTACTTTTCCAAAAATATTAGGAAATTTTTTTGTTTTTATGCCCTTTTTTCTTTGAAAATATATTTTTATTCCGATTACTATTGTTATCAATTCTAATCCTGCCAATATTCCAAAAGGAACGCCCAAAAAATGTTTAAATAAAATATATGCGCCTGGAAGAACAAAAACTTTATCAATTGCATGATCTAATGTATCTCCTAACGAGCTTTCAACGTGCCAGCGCCTTGCTAGCGCGCCATCTAAAATATCGCTTATCGCTCCACAAAAATATAGAGCCGCCATAACATGGTAATTGGTCACTAAATGGAGATCAACGCTAAAAGAAAAGTTATCGTTTAACAAAAACCGAATAATAAAATACAGGAACAATAAGCGAGAACAAGTTATTAAGTTTGGTATATGCTTTTTCAAAGAACTCACCTCTCTTAGAGTTTATCTTTGAGCGTAGCGTATCTTTCGTCAAGGTTTTATTTTGCTCTTCCGTCAAAATTTTAGAATTTTATTAAAACCTTCAAATTATAAACTCTTAGATCCCGACAAATAACAAAGTTGTTTCGTCGGGACAATCGTTTCAATGAACTCATTCTATCCTAACAAAAAAAGCGCGCTTTACAAGGATGCGCTTTAATTAAAGAAACCTTTA
>CAYPPP010000068.1:735-2346 GCA_964412645.1 uncultured Candidatus Saccharibacteria bacterium | reverse complement strand
GGCATAGGCTATAGAATCAACAAGACAAATATTTCGAAACCCTGCTTTTCTAAAAGATTCATAAACAACCCTAGGCACATCATTTTGAGTTGAATCATGAAAGGCAATTATACCTTTTTCGATAACAAACGGGGAATATAAGTCAAAATCCGATTTTGCAACATCATAATGATGATCTCCGTCAATCCATAAAAAAGATATGGGTATTTTCCATCCCTTAATTGCATCTTCGGACTTCTTTATTATAGGAATCACAATTTTGTCTATTTTAGTTGTTTTAATATTTTGTTTAAAATTAGAAAGGCTGGATTTATCTTTTAGTTTTGATAGTTGATCTTTTTGTTCAATGCTTCCAACGTGTGGATCAATGGCATAGACCTTGGTTCTATGACCCGCCATTGTTCCATAGGCAAGATATGTTGTTGATTTTCCTTGCCATGAACCAATTTCTACAATAGAACCACCCTCAGGAGCGTGTTTAGCGGCTCTGTATAAAAACCTTTCTTCTCTGGGAGTAAGCCAACCATCAATCTGATCAGCCATTTTTTTAATTTTCTCAAAAGAAATATAATTTTTCATTTTTTGTTATTTATAACTTATTTTTAAAATTGATATCTTGTTGTAGAATTTTTACTTTTGCTATCCTAAAACCTCAACACCTTGGCGAATTAATATCTTTCTGTTTTGTGAAGAGTGTTCGCTATATAAGGTTTTTCCATTCCTTTTATTTTAACCAGTGAGACAAATTTTTATTGGTAATTTTGGAAAGTTTCTCTACGTCTTCTTTAAAATAACCCCTCAGTTCCTTTTTAAATCTTTCGGTCAATAGTTTTTTGCTTGCTATCTTGCTGTTCCAATCACACACCGTTGAAACAAGAGGCCAAGATCTGATTCCTGTTTTTTTCATAAATGTATTTAGTTTACTGTGTCGTAGAAAACGTCTTATTCTTGCTATTTTTCTGCTTTTAAGCTCACGGCCCCTATTGTAAACAAGGAATTTTGTTTTTTGATCACTTTCTAGGTCAAGAAAACTCAAAATCTCTTCATAAATTTTTTTAGTATTATTTTTGAATTTTTCAAATTCAATTATTTTAATGTTTTTTTTATTTGGAACATTTTTAAAAAGTCTTTCTATTTGCTCTCCTAGCTTGCAAATCTTGCCATATTGAAACAATTCGGGGCGACTACAACCACGAGGAATAGAATACCCTTTTTCTCTTGTACTTTGCGCGTCCCAAGCCCTTTTAGGATTCTGGATATTTTCAGTTGAATCTGCATATAGCATAGAAAACAAAGAATGAAACATTTCTATAGGATCTCTAATTATTACGATAAACTTGGCTTTTGGATTGAACTTTAAAATATTAGGAACAGCTTCTTGCGAATAAAGATACATAACAGTTCCTTCTCCTACGGCCTTATATCTGGCAGAGTTAGCGAAACATTTTTTCAAATACTCTTTCTCTGTCAAAAAGAATCCCCATCTATTAGAGGAATCTTTATTGAAATAATCTGGTTCTTTTGGGTTTGAGAAAAATATATCTGGATGAGTTCTTAGGTATTCACTAAGAGAGGTTGTTCCACATTTAGGAGCTCCTATTATGAAAAAAT
>CAYPPP010000068.1:304-725 GCA_964412645.1 uncultured Candidatus Saccharibacteria bacterium | reverse complement strand
CAAAGAGTGAAGTTTCTTGTTACTAACAATAACACCGTTTAAATTTCTTAATTCTTTTTTGTTGTAAATATTTTTTTCTCCCTTAAGATCTGTAATTTTCCCTCCCGCTTCTTCTAATATAATACTTGGAGCGGCGGTATCCCATTGGCTGGTTTTATCTGTAAAATATATACAAGTATCCGCCTTTCCTTCGGCAATTAATCCAACCTTAAGACCAAGACTTCCCATTGTTATAAAGTTTTGTAATTTAATGCGCTTAATAAATTTTTTTGTTTTTTCTAAAGAATGAAAGCGACTAGTTACAAGAGTGGTATTTAATAATGAAGACACGTTGGATACTTTAAGTTTAATCGCTTTTTTGTTTTTTTCTATTAAATACGATCCTTTATCTTTTTGAGCGTAGTACAGCTTGTCTTTAGCG
>CAYPPP010000068.1:0-294 GCA_964412645.1 uncultured Candidatus Saccharibacteria bacterium | reverse complement strand
CATAAACTACGCCTAAAATTATTTTTCCATTTTTTGATAACGCAATCATAATGGCAAAATCTCCTGTTTTTTTGATAAAATCTTTGGTTCTGTCTAATGGATCAATTATCCAAACTTTTTTTGTTTAAGGCGAGAAAGTTCATCTTGTCCTTCTTCTGTTAAAAATGGATAATTGTATTTTTCTAATTTTTTAACAATAACCTTCTGTGCTTCTAAGTCAGCGTCAGTAACGCGAGATCCATCTTTTTTCACATAAACACTATAATCTTGTTGATAAAGCTTTAATATTTCCTC
>CAYPPP010000067.1:0-2502 GCA_964412645.1 uncultured Candidatus Saccharibacteria bacterium | reverse complement strand
TATATTGATTATAAAATTGAGTGCGAGGGAAAAGATGATTATAAAGCAGTTATTAATTGGGGCGATAGCGATATTGAGAAAGCTGATATATTTTGCGGACCTGCCATTATCTCTCATGAATATAAACAAGAAGGAAATTATAATATTAAATTGACCCTGAAAACTACGGGCAATCAAATCATTGATAAAAAGGAAATAAGAATTATTGTTGAGAGCGGAGAAATTGAAAATGAGAATGAGGAACATAGTCCTAAGGCCCGTTTCTTTATTCGCACCTCTTGGCCAACGGAAGATGAAGAAGTAATCTTTGTTGATGTTTCAAATGATCCTGACGGCGACACTGATATTAAAAAATGGGAGTGGTCATTTGGAAATAGAAAGCGTTCTTATGACAGAAATCCAAAACATACTTATACTGAAGCAGGTAATTATAAAGTTAGTTTAACCGTTAAAGACGAATCTAATCACGAAGATACTTATTATCAATGGATTGATGTGTTTGAAAAGATTGATTATGATTTAGTAAGAATTAGAGGAAAGCAAGCGGTTTATCAAATTATTAACGGTAAATATCATTGGATTCCAAAACCGAGTATTTTTAATAATTATGGTTTTGAAGAAAGCAACATAAAACTTATTAATCAATCAGAAATCAATCGTTACGGGAGGGCAAAATTGGTAAGAGTTGGTGTTTCTCCTGACATTTATTATATAACCAAAAGCTGGATGAGAAGAAAAGTGCCTAATATGAATATATTTTATTCCTATGAAAACAAATTAGAAGATGTAATTTCAATTTCTCAAGAAGAGCTCAACTGGTATCCTGAAAATCGCCTAATTAAATTTGACAATGATTGGAAAATATATTTTCTAGAAAACGGACAAAAGCGTTGGATAAAAAATTCAGCAGTGTTTAATCGCATTGGTTTTGATTGGACAAAGATCGCGCCAGTCAACTGGCAAGAAATTAACGCTTATCCAACAGGAGTAGCAATTGATTAACTGGCTATTATTAATTAATAATTATTCATCATTCCGCAACTGCGGATTTTTTGTTATAATAGGATTTAAATTGTTTAAAGTATATTTATGGAAATTTTATTCTTAATCATTGGTGCCTTAGGGTTAATATTTGTTACCTTGGGCGTTCTTCAGAGAAATGAATTAAAAAGTGATTATTTGTTTGTTTTTGGTGGTGTTTTTCTCGAAGCATATAGTATTTATATTAAAAGTTGGGTATTTATCATTCTTCAGGTAGTATTTATTTTAGGAAGCGTGTATGAGATTTTAAAAATTAAAAGTGAAAAACAGAAAAAAACATAATTTTTACTTTAAACCATAAACTAAATTTTAAAACGGCTCGGTATTGCCTGAGCCGTTTTAGTTGAAAAACTTTTTTAGGATGATATAATTTTTTTAATATGTCAAATAAGAAAAAACAATTAGTTTTTGTGGGGCTTTCTGGTGGAGTAGACTCAGCAGTTGCAGCAGGACTATTAAAAAAAGATGGTTATCAAGTTGTCGGTGTTTTTATGAAATGTTGGGATGCACTTAGTGCGTCGATTAACGAAAACAGTAAAGCAGATTTACATAAAATCGGTTGTGGCTGGGAAAAAGACGAAGAAGACGCAAGACAAGTAACCGCTAAACTTAAAATTCCTTTTTACAGCTGGGATTTTACTAAAGAATATAGAAAAAAGGTTGTTGATTATCTTTTAGATGGTTATAAAAAAGGAATTACTCCTAATCCTGACATTGAATGCAATCGGGAAATTAAATTTGGAATATTTTTAAAAAAAGCGCTCAAAATGGGAGTAGATTTTGTAGCAACAGGACATTATGTTCAGCTTCGCCTCAATATTAAAAAGAAAAACGAAAAGACAATCAGCAAAGAACTTTTTTTATTAAAAGGAATTGACGGCAATAAAGATCAATCATATTTTTTGTGGACATTAATGCAAAAGCAGCTTAAATATTGTTTATTTCCGATTGGAAAATATAAAAAACCACAAATAAGAGAGTTAGCAAAGAAATGGGATTTACCAGTAAAAGATAAGCCCGATTCACAGGGAATTTGTTTTATAGGAAAAGTGCATATTGAAGATTTTTTGAGACAGTATATTAAATCAAAACCAGGAAAGATTATTACTAATACTGGCGAGATAATTGGCGAACACAAAGGCCTTGAAGCATATACCATTGGACAAAGACGCGGTATTAAGATTGGTGGTGGTATTCCTTATTTTGTTATCAAAAAGGACTTTAATAAAAACGAGCTCATAGTTGGCAAGGGACGGAAAAACGAAGCATTGTTTGACAAAAAACTTATAGCTACTGATTTGAGCTGGATATCAGGCAAAGCGCCAAAATTACCGTTGAAATGCCAAGCAAAAATTCGTTATCGCCAGTCAGATCAAAAATGTATTATAAAAAAGAGAAACGAAGGGAAGAAAAAAAATGAAAAAGAAAGAATTGAAGTTATCTTTGAAGAAAAACAAAGAG
>CAYPPP010000066.1:0-2512 GCA_964412645.1 uncultured Candidatus Saccharibacteria bacterium | reverse complement strand
ATAGAATCGATGTAAAGTCCCGTACCTCCAACCAAAAATGGTAACTTATTATTTTTGTGAATTTTTTTTATTTTCTCTATTGCTAGTTTTTTAAACTCTGAAACAGAGAAGATCCTCTCAGGGTCTAAAATCTGAACTAAATGATGAGGAATATTATTTGATATAAAAACATTATTTTCAAGAATACCTTCAACTAGTCCTGATCCAATAACAAAACCATTATAAATTTGGCGAGAATCAGCAGAAACAATCTCTCCATGAAAGTCTTTGGCTAGTTTTATGGCAAGACTTGATTTACCAGAACCAGTTGGTCCTAAAATAGTAATAATTTTTTTCATGATATATATGTGAAGTTAGTTTCTAATATTGCAATTTAATTTTACGCAATTATTATCATTTTGACAATATTTGGAAGTCCAGAACTTAGTCAATGCTTACTAGGAGCACTCCTTTCGAATATTGAATGAGAATACGGGGTGATGAGAATTAGATGTAAAGATTTTGACGATAGGAAATTATCTGATAAGATTAATAGGTAAGCTTTATTAAATACGTAAGCGAGCTTGGTAAAATTTGTAGTAAAATAAATGGAAGAATTAAAAAAGATTTCACCAAAATTACATAAAATAGTCAAGGAAGAAGAAAAAAGACAACAAGAGATGATTGATCTTATTCCTTCTGAAAACTATGCTTCTAGAGCCGTGCTTGAGGCAGCTGGTTCTGTTTTGACCAATAAATATTCTGAGGGTTATCCTGGAAAACGTTATTATCCTGGTAATATTTTCATAGACAAAGTTGAGACCATTTGTCAGGAAAATGCAAAAAAAGTTTTTAATCTTGGCGACGATTGGCAGGTAAATGTTCAGCCATTCTCTGGCGGGCCTGCTAATTTTGAAATTTATTGTGCCCTTCTTGAGCCACAAGACACAATCCTCTCCCTTAAGCTTTCTCATGGAGGACACTTAAGTCATGGGCACAAAGTTAATATTTCTTCAAAGTTTTTTAATATTATTCATTATGGATTAGATGACAAAGGATTGATTGATTATGATGAAATTGAGCGCTTAGCGATAAAAAACGGACCAAAAATTATAGTCTCAGGAGCCACAGCTTATCCAAGAGAAATAGATTTTAAGAGGATTAGTAAAATCGCTAAAGAGATTGAGGCTTATCATTTGGCTGATATTTCTCATATCGCTGGTCTTATTTCAGCAGGACTACATGTTTCGCCCTTTGAAGGTGCTGATATTGTAATGACAACAACTCACAAAACTTTAGGTGGACCGAGATCTGCCGTTATATATTCTAAGAATGAAATTTCATCCAAAATTGATAAAGCAATTTTTCCTGGACTTCAAGGAGGCCCTCACGAACATATCATCTTAGCAAAGGCTATCGCCTTT
Organism: uncultured Candidatus Saccharibacteria bacterium; assembly: GCA_964412645.1. Classification (GTDB taxonomy): domain Bacteria; phylum Patescibacteriota; class Minisyncoccia; order JBAYJV01; family JBAYJV01; genus CAYNNF01. Next base: position 1,109 of record CAYPPP010000066.1, on the reverse strand, counting down.
GAAGAGGCACTAAGGCCCGAATTTAAAGAAAGGCAAAAACAGACAATTAAAAATGCCAAAATTTTAGCTGATGATCTTATCAATTATGGATTTAATCTTATCTCAGGAGGAACTGACAATCATTTAATACTGATTGATCTTGGCGGCGTTATTGACGCCTCTGAAGCGGAGAAACTTCTGGAGGATGCCAATATTCTAGCCAATAGAAATACTATCCCAGACGACGAATCACCATTTAAACCATCGGGATTGAGATTGGGAACACCAGCGATGACAACAAGAGGAATGAGAGAGAATGAAATGAAGCAAATTGCACTTTGGATAAAACAAATACTTAAGAAAGAAGAGGTTCCTGAAAAAATAAAATTTCAGGTGATTGAATTGTGTAAAAAATTTCCTATTTATGAGAATTAAATTAATCTCTGCTACTCCTAAGGCAGAAAAACTAGTTTATTTGGCTGCTCGCCAGAGCCGTTTTTCTGATGGAGTAGATAAATTGTCTCAAAAAGAAATAACAGATATTCGTATTAAAAATTTAATAAAAAAACTTTTAGAATGGGGCCATTTTGGGCCGTTTGAGCATCCTCATTTTACTTTTGTTATTTCTGATGTATCTAGAACATTCACGCATCAATTGGTTAGGCATAGAGTTGCAACTTTTGATCAGCAGTCCTTGAGATATGTTAATAAGAGTGGATCAGGAATAGATATTTGTTTGCCAAAGAAAAAATCTAAAGAGATTGAAAGAGAAATAGAGAAATTTAAAGATGAATCTTTCGAACTTTATAAAAACCTTACTTCTAAAGGTGTGCCAGCTGAGGACGCGAGATTTGTTCTGCCGATGGGTACAAAGACAGCGATTGTTGTAACTATGAACGCAAGATCAATGATGCATTTTTTAAAACTAAGACTAGACAAGCATGCTCAGTGGGAAATCAGAGAATGCTCAGAAGAAATACTCAAAATAATGAAAAAACAAATGCCAACAACGTTTAATTGGTTTTCAAAAAACTGGAAAGACTTGCAATTAACACCGTAAAATAATTGACTTTTAGTATCTAAAATGTGACAATAAGCAAAGCTTGGGATTTCTCATTTCATTCGAAATT
>CAYPPP010000065.1:0-2565 GCA_964412645.1 uncultured Candidatus Saccharibacteria bacterium | reverse complement strand
ACCTAAATATAAAAAGTTATTATAATCTTTATACTTTTTTGCCAATTTTCTAACCTTGCTTTCATTCTTCAAAATTGTTTTCGAAAATTCTGGTAGCCTCTTCAATTCTTTTAAAATCCTCTGCCCCATTACTAAAGACATATTCCTTTGTCTACCCAAAAACACTGTTAATAGTGCAATAATGATTAACTGAGAGACAAAAGCCTTGGTAGATGCTACACCAATTTCGGGTCCAATATGATTATAAACTCCTGCATCAGTTTCTCTTGCTATTGTTGAACCTACGACATTCACTATGCCCAGGGTTAAAATTCCGCGTCTCTTTGCCTCCCTAATAGCCAAAAGTGTTTCTATTGTTTCACCCGACTGAGAGATAGCAATTACAACTGTTTTTTTATCAAGCAATGTTTTTCTATAACAAAACTCTGATGCATTTTCTATCTCAACTGGAATGCCAGCATATTCTTCAATCATATACTCACCAACCTTGCCAGCGATTAAAGCGGTTCCCATTCCTACTATAATAATTCTATTTATGTCCTTTAGTTTATCTTTAACTGCTTCAAGTCCCCCGAGTTTCACTATTCCATTTCTTAAAACACTTCTCCCTCTGAAACTGTTTTCTATTGCCTCGGGAATTTCATAAATTTCTTTTAACATGAAATGAGGAAAACCACCCTTGTTTGCTTTGCTAATATCCCAATCAAGTTTTTGAGATTTTTTTGAAATAATTTTATTGTCTAGTGTCGAAATTTTAAAATCATCTTTTGTAATCACTCCTACTTCACCGTCGTTTAAGTAAATAACATTCTTTGTATAGGCAAGCATTGCCGATGCATCAGAAACTACAAAATTCTCATTTTTTCCTAGACCAACAATGAGCGGACTTGAATTCTTAGCAAAAACTATTTTATCAGGATCTTTTTTCGAAATGACAGCAATCGCATAAGCGCCGATTACTTGCTTTAAAGATTTTTTAACAGCCACTTCTAAGTCCCCAGAAAAATTTTCTTCTATTAAATGACTCAGAACTTCTGTGTCTGTTTCTGTTATAAATTTATGTTTTTTCTTAATAAGATATTTTTTTATTTTTTCTGCATTCTCAATAATACCGTTATGAACAAGAAAAATATTTTTCTCGCAATCCCAAATAGGATGAGCATTTTTAGTAGAAGGTGTGCCATGAGTTGCCCACCTTGTGTGGGCTATGCCAGTATTTCCATTAAAAACTCTATTATTAAGTTCGTCTTCAAGTGCGCTAATTCTACCCTTGCTTTTTACGCAATTAATTTCTTTTCCTTTATTAATTATTGCTATACCAGAAGAATCATAGCCTCGATATTCTAAGCGCTTTAATCCTTCAATTAATATTGGTTGCGCTTTTTTTGAGCCTATGTATCCAATAATTCCACACATCTTATAATTTACACAAAACTATGCTAGTAAATAAGTTACCAAACACTGAACATAGCAAAGTATCTTAACAAATAAAGCTACTTTTAATTATATTACCCATACTTAAAATAGCAAAAAAAAGGTGGCGAAACACTATGCTTCGCCACATATCCTTAAGAGAGCATGCACTCGCAAAATTCGTCAAAGAGCCCCAATCCTCTTTCCTTGATCCACATATGTGAACCTTGCTCGTTACGAAAAGCAACGACTTCTTCTGATGGCAAAAATACATCTCGCGCACCTTCAGGAAGAGAAATGTTTTCCTGATTCAACTTACACGTATCAGCTCCACTTCGAAGAAACCCCACGAGAAAGTCTCTATCGTCAGCGACTAAGATGATGTCTAAGCTAGAAGCCAAGTTTTTTGCCTCAACTTCGTTCAGAGGACCTTCGTCTGGCCAAGAAAGCGCTAGATACCAAAGCATTCTTATTGATTCCTCCTTTGCTCTAGAGAGAATAAGATTTATTCTCTTTTCTTCTTGTCTTTTTAATCCTTGAAATGTTGCAAGTGGATTGACACTTTTGACTGCCCTAAGCCAGAGAACTGCTTCGCTCATTTGGCCCTCCTTTTTTTTATTTATTTCTTTTCCAAAGAACAAGGTATGAACTTATCATACTTTATGTGATATTATCATACAAAATAAAAAACCCGTTTACAAGGGTTTGTTATCCACAGTTTAGTAAATAATTATTAAGCTATGTTCTCCATTCTTTTATTGCGTGGCTGTAAGCCTCTGGTGTTCCTACGTCAAACCATTTTCCTGAGAAAAGATAGCCAAAAAGTCGATGCTCTTTAATAAGTCTTGCGAAAACTTCTTTTTCAATACTTTTTGTTTCTGAATCAATATAATCAAATATTTCAGGTTGAAAAATAGATATACCAGCATTGACTACATAACTTTCAACTTTTTTTCGAGTTGGTTTTTCTTCAAATTCCCTAATTTCCGAACCTTGAAGTTTCACTGCTCCCAATCCTTTCGGATCAGAAACTGAAGAAAGGGCGATCGTGCACAAACCCTTCTCTCTTATGTGAAAATCAACAAAATCATTTAAATCTAGATCGGCAATTTCGTCAATATACCACAGAATAAATGCCTCTTTTTTTGTAAA
>CAYPPP010000064.1:0-2757 GCA_964412645.1 uncultured Candidatus Saccharibacteria bacterium | reverse complement strand
AGAATTTGCCTTAGGCCCAACGCACGAGGAGGTTATAACAGGATTAGTAAAAAAAAGAGTGCAATCATATCGCGATTTGCCAATTTATCTGTTTCAAATCCAAACAAAATTTCGCAACGAAATACGCTCAACGGGCAGTTTATTGAGAACACGGGAATTTTTAATGAAAGATTTATATAGTTTTCACGAAAATAAAAAAGATTTAGATAAATATTATAAAAGAGTAGAAGGCGCATATAAAAAGATCTTTTGGCGACTTAATCTTGATTTTATCCAGGTTAATGCTCTTTCGGGTAGTATTGGAGGGGAATCCTCACATGAATTTATGGTTCAATCTCCGCTAGGAGAAGATAAAATATATTTTTGCGATCAATGCAAACTAGGATTTAGCGAAGAATATTTCTTGGAAAAGAAAAAAGGCAAAAAAGAAGTTTTGTGTGAGAAATGTAGTAAGAAACTTAGACCGAGGTCCGTTATTGAATGCGCGCATATTTTTAATCTGGGAGAAAAATATTCTTCTGCGTTCGGCCTAAAATTTTTAGACAGAAACGGGCAAGGAAAATTAGTTTCAATGGGGTGTTATGGCATCGGAATAGGAAGAATAATAGCGACTATTGCGTTAACGCACTACGATAAAAATGGCCTTATTTGGCCCAAGGAGATTAGCCCTTTTTTGGTTCATGTCTTGGATTTGAATCTAAAAAATAAAAAGCCAATAGAAGATATGATTTCTAATCTTGAAAGCAAGGGAATTGAGGTTCTTTATGATGACAGAAAAGACATTTCTAATGGTGAGAAATTAATAGAAGCAGACTTAATTGGCTGTTTCATAAGAATTGTGGTAAGCAAGAAAACATTAGAAAAGGGAATGGTAGAGATTAAAAAAAGAGGAGAAAAAAATGTAGAAATGGTGGAATTAAAAGATGTTATAAAATATATAACATGATTACAGTTGATGGTAACAAAATAGCCAATAAAATCTTGGATGACCTTAAAAAAGAAGTTAAAAACATTAAAAAACCACTTTGTTTGGCGGTAGTTTTTCTTGGTAACGATAAGATTGGCACTTCTTTTATTAAGAAAAAAGAAGAAGCGGCGAAAAAAATAGGCATAAATTTTAAATTTTTCAATTTTTCAGTTACTATTTCTAATCGTCAGTTCCGTCAATCTTTAGCTAAGATAGCTAAAGATCACAATATTCATGGTATTATTGTACAATTACCCCTACCAGTCCATCTTAACTCCCAATACATATTGGACACTATTCCATCAGCTAAAGACGTAGATGTTTTATCATCTCTTTCTTTGGGAAAGTTTTATACGAATAAACTCAAAATATCTCCGCCAGTTGTAGCAGCTGTCTTGAAGGTTCTAGATCAATATGATATAAAGATGAAAGCTCAACAGATTGTTTTAATAGGATCAGGCAGATTGACTGGCAAACCGCTTTTGCTTTCATTATTGAATCAACAAGCAACGGTGTCTGTTCTTAACAAGCTTACACCTTCTTTAGCCGATTATACGAAGAAAGCAGATATTTTAATATCAGGAGCAGGGCAAGCGAATATTATTAATTATAATATTATTAAAAAGGGAGCAGTTGTTATTGACGCGGGAATGAGCGTTGAAAATCTTCATAATGGCAAGAATATACTTAGAGGAGATATTGATCCTTTGGGTGTTGAGAAAAAGGCAAAGATGTTTGTTCCTTCATCAGGGGGGCTTGGTCCAATCACTGTTGCTATGTTGATGAAAAATTTGGTGAAATTGAATCACTATTCATAATTCGTTATTTATCTCTTTATGTCTAAAATTTTAACAAAAGAAGGGTTTAGCAAACTTAATAATAAGCTTCAAAAATATTTAAAAAGAAGAGCGATAATTGCTAAAAAAATTGAAGAAGCGAAAGCATTAGGAGATTTGTCAGAAAACGCTGACTATACTAAGTCTAAAGAGGAACAAGCATTTAACGAAGGAAGAATTAGAGAAGCGGAAAACATTCTTTCCAATGCAGAAATAATTAAAACAACTAACAACAATAAAGTAGTCGCTATGAATTCTATAATCCATGTTAAAGATGAACAGGCAAAAAGATATAAATATCATATTGTTGGTTCAGGCGAATCTGATCCGATAGCAGGCAAAATTTCTTATGAATCGCCCCTGGGACGTTGTTTTTTAGGCAAAAAGGTAAATGAGATAGTAGAGACAGAGACTCCTGGAGGAAAAAAAACATATAAAATTATCAAAATTAGCTGATTGATAATGAATTGTGAATAATGAATTGTGAATAAATAGTTCCTTGGTGGTTTTTCTTCATGATTTTTGATTCTTGATTCCATCTCCCGTCAAGGTTCTTCCTGACGTCACGTCGGGGAGGTTCTTCTAATTCGTGCAACTTCTATGTCACTAAAAAATATTCGTCAAAATAGAATTGATAAATTAACTAAGCTTAGAAAGCTTGGTATTAATCCTTACTCTATTTATAGTAAAAAAACTGCGACAATTGGGAAAGTGCTCAAGAATAAAGAAGAAATTATGAAAAAGGGATTTGAGCTTATTTTAGCTGGGAGAGTCAGAGGATTAAGGCCTCACGGCGGATCTGTTTTCTTACACGTTGAAGAAAATGGAAAACGCATCCAATTGTTTCTTAAAAAAGACACATTAGGAGAAAATGTCTTTAAATTATTTAACGACGTGGTTGATGTGGGGGATTATATAGAAAGCGGAGGCAATCTTTTTTTTACTAAAACCAAG
>CAYPPP010000063.1:1302-2814 GCA_964412645.1 uncultured Candidatus Saccharibacteria bacterium | reverse complement strand
TTAATGTGGGTTTTAATCAAGAAGTTTTTGATTTTTTAATGATTTCAGGAGGTCAAGGTCGCCAATTTCGTGCATCACCCAAGCATGCAAAACGGATTTATTTACTGTTGGGCAAATATATTAGTGAATACGAAGATAAATTTGGTCCGATTGAGACACAGCTTCTCTCGAAAATGGAAACCGCGACAAAGGAAAAGATTGGATTTGAAAAAGAACAAAAATAGTTATATTGAGGTATAAAAATAGCGGGGATTTTAACTGCGTCAGGCTAGTTGGAGGTGTGTGGTATCCTCGTTTTTATTTTTTTATTAACGAAGCGATGATAAAAACACAGAAAATTGTGGCCGGTAAAATGTCTCAAGTGACGGGACTAATAGGATAAGAATATATTGTTAAAATAATATTATGTCTTTGCATATAGGTATTGTCGGGCTACCCAATGTTGGCAAGTCAACACTATTCCAAGCAATAACAAGAAAAGAAGTTGATTGCGCTAATTATCCCTTTTGCACAATAGATCAAAATATTGGCGTTGTTGCTGTGCCTGATGAAAGAATAGACAAATTGACAAAGCTCACTTTGTCAGCAAAGAAAATTTACACAACAGTAGAATTTGTAGATATAGCTGGTTTAGTAAAAGGAGCAAGCCAAGGAGAAGGTTTGGGTAATAAATTTTTAGCTAATATTAGAGAGGTTGATGCAATTCTTTATATCCTGCGTTGTTTTAGTAATAAAAATATTATTAATACTCAGTCGGAAATAGATGTTTTGGGAGATAAAGAGATTTTAGATACAGAAATGATTTTAAAGGATTTGGAGACAGTTGAAAAAAGGGTTCAGGGATTGGAGAAGGAAGTTAAATCAAGAATAAAACCAAAAAATATTGAAAAAGAATTTGAAGTTTTAAAAAAAGCACAGGAATTTTTGCAAAAAGGGAAGTTATTGTCTGAAATACAATGGAATAAGGATGAAGGCAAAATTTTGAATAGTTATCAATTATTAACAATAAAGCCAAGATTATTTTTATTGAACGCTTCAGAGAACGAAATTCCAGATGGTGTGATAGAGGTCTTTAAGAAAAATAATTGGCCATTTTTAATTATTGATATTCTTACTGAATTTGAGGCAGTTGATTTTGATGCGGAGCAAAGGATTTCTTTTGGTTTAGCAAAAAAATCGCAAATAGAAATTTTGATAAAGCAATGTTATAAACTACTAGATTTGATTACCTTTTTCACTACTGGTCCAGACGAAACTCGTGGATGGATGTTAAAAAAAGGGGAGAAAGCTCCTCAAGCAGGCGGAGTAATTCATAGCGATTTTGAAACTCATTTTATAAAAGCAGAAGTAATTAATTGTCAAAAACTTATTGATTGTGAGGGTTTTGTAAAAGCGAGAGAAAATGGTTTGATTCGTACAGAAGGAAAGGACTATATTGTTCAGGACGGAGATGTTATTGAAATAAAAGCAGACGCTTAGATATTATGGAGCAAAAAGAACAACCAAAATTGA
>CAYPPP010000063.1:0-1292 GCA_964412645.1 uncultured Candidatus Saccharibacteria bacterium | reverse complement strand
TTCGGTTTCCGAATATATAGAATTTCTTAATATAGGGCTAAGAAAATTCGGAGTTGCAAAAATAACTGGGGAGGTTTCATCCGTAAAAATAGGTCCTACGGGGCACATCTATTTTGCTATTAAAGATAAGTCCGGTAATGCTCTTATAAATTGTATAATTTGGAAAAATAATTATAATTTATGCGGTGTAAAAATTGAAGTTGGTCAGGAATTGATTTTAAATGGATACCCAGATGTCTATGCGCCCAATGGAAGATTAAATTTTAAGGCAAATACAGTTGAGCTTAAGGGAGAGGGGGCTTTGAAGAAAGCATATGATGAATTAAAGAATAAATTAAGCAAAGAAGGGCTTTTTAGAGACGAAAAGAAAAGAGCAATTCCTGATTTTCCCGAGAAAATTGGTGTTATCACTTCAAGACAAGGAGCAGTTATTCACGATTTTCTTAATAATTTAGAAAAACATGGGTTTAAGACAAAAATGATTGACGCAAGAGTTGAAGGGCAGGAGGCAATAAAGGAAATACTGGGTGCAATTAAGAGTTTCGAGAATAAAGACATAGAAATTTTAGCTATAATGAGAGGCGGAGGATCGTTAGAATCTATGATGCCTTTTAACAACGAGGTGCTTGTAAGGGCAATAGCAAACTTTCCAGTTCCCGTAATAGTTGGTGTTGGCCACGATAAAGATATTTCGCTTATTGCTTTGGTAGCTGATATTATGGTTTCAACTCCGACAGCGGTGGCAAACTTATTAAATCAATCGTGGGAGAAAGCTGTTTTATTGTTGGAAAGACACGAAAGGCATATTGTAGATAGTTATGAAGAGATAATAAATAATGCATTTTCAACATTAGAACAGTTTTTACGGGCTATTTATGAAATAAAAAATTTAATTTTTGAAAAATATAGGAAAATTGATACAAACATAAAAATTGCATTGAAAAACTTTACTTATTCTTTACAGAAAAAAGAAATTTATTTAAAAAATTTATGGAATCAATCAATTGTTTTGAAATTTGAGTCATTTATATCCACAATCAATCAACAAATAGAGAATATTGTTAAAATAGTTTTTTTCAATAACCCTGAACGACAAATTAAACTTGGTTATAGCATCACGCGTTTTAATGGTAAAATAGTTAAAGATGTTGGAAAACTGAACAAGGGAGATAATTTAGATATTAGTTTAGCTAATGGATTGATTGTTTCTGAAATCAAAAAAATTAATAAAATTAAATAAAGTTAATATGGACAAAGAAAATGTTAGTTCTCATAATTTAACCGAAGATCTT
>CAYPPP010000062.1:0-2906 GCA_964412645.1 uncultured Candidatus Saccharibacteria bacterium | reverse complement strand
AAATTTAATGGATGTTTTTTTAGTAGATTATAACTCCCCTTGATTAGATAAAATTAATTGGGCATGGGCGTTTACTATAAACTTTACCCCCTTATTTGAAAAGTGTTAAAGAAACCCTAAATGGTTCGGTTGGGTGTCCAGCACTTTTGTGACTTTCATGTGTGATGTTATAAGTCTTGTGGTTTTGTATTTTATCGTTGCTGATATTAAATTTTATTCAAATTCTAGAACGTCTAAAAGTGGATAGAAAGTAGGAAAATTGCACACCTAGACAGGGAGTTCACAGATTGGATATTGGATATATTTTAATTAATATTCTTATTTTTCTTTATATATCCATAACAATAAAGACATTACTTCACTCGATTTAATTATTTTTCTAATATCTTTTTTTAGTTCATCAGGATTTCTATAGCAAATTATTCTATAGAGTTATAATTTATTAGTAAAATAATTTTATAAGTAGTGTGCCACTAATAACTCTATGGGAAAAAATTTTCTAAAAAAAATAAAATCAGAATATATACTTCTTTCAATAATAATTACGTTTGCGTTTTTTTTGAGAATTTATGCCTTAGGAAATTCTCCTTTTTGGATTGATGAAAGCATATCTTCATCTGCTTCTAAAATAATTCTACAAAAAGGAGCACCGGTTTTTGATTCAGGATTATTCTATTCGAGAGCTTTGGTTTTTCATTATTTACAGTCATTTTATCTCTTATTTGGATTGACTGAATTTAATGCAAGATTTGTTTCTGTAATTTTTGGATTGCTTACCATAGTTCTAGCTTATTTTATTGGAAAAGAATATTCTTCATCAGGAGGCATAATTTCTGCATTATTTATGAGTATTTTTTATTTAGAAGTATTTTTTTCTCGGCAGGCAAGATTTTATCAATTGTTTCAATTGATGTTTTTTCTTTCGCTTTATCTTCTCTATAAATCTAAAGATAATCCTAAATATCTTTATTTGGCTTTAATTGCATTAGCTATAACAATAAATACTCAGTTTGCAGGAATTATTTTAATTCCTTTTTTTATGATTTATATGATTTTTTATATTAAAGGGAAAAAATATGCTTATCTTTCTGTAATTCCCTTTGGATTTTTAATTTACAAATTAACTTCTGCTTTTAGTTTGACTTCAAGTTTTTTGCCAAGGGTTAGTTTTTATATTTCCCAATATTTTTCCTATGCTTCCAATATGTATTATCTTTTGATTTTTTTTGTTCCAGGAGTTATTTGGGCATTCTATAAAAGAAAAAATTTAACTTCTTTAATTCTTGTGCCCTCTCTTGTTTTACTTGTTGGGATATTTTTTCTGAATCTTTTTGCATTTAGATATATTTATTTTTTTGTATTTCCTTTAGTTTTATATTCTTCTTTGTTGTTTTCGTTTTTATATGAAAAATATGGAAAAATTATGCTTATTTCTATTTTTCTTTTAATTTTATTGCCTTCAAATTTATTTTTCCCATATACTTATGTTAATGTTCTTTCTCCAATAAAGTATAATTATAATGATATTTCTGCTCCGGAAATAAATTTGAAGAATATTCCTTTGGAGTTGGTTAGTGAATTAAAGAGTGGGGAGTTAATGTGTTTATTTTCTCCTTCTGTTGAATGGTATATTAAAAAACCAGCTTATGTCTTCCCTTTTTCAATGAGTGGAATTGGAAAGGATAGCATTTCTTATATTAACAAAGAAAATGAAAAAGTGGATGTGTATTCTGGATCTAAAATGTTGACTACGAAACCGAATGAGTCTTTTTATTTTATTTTAGATTATTTTTCAGCAACTAAGTTAAAACCATTTCAAAGAGAGCAGTTGCAGGTAATTTTGGAAAATTGTACTGGTTCTTATGGAAATGAGAATGTCCAGATTTATTCTTGTTTGTTATAAATGTTTTAGGGCGATAAGTGTTCTTGATTATTTATTTTTGAATTTTTTGCCTATTAATAATGTTTAAAAGGTATTAATTTTTTAATAGTAACATATGACCAACACAATAATTGAGGATAATATAGATGAAAGAATGAGAAGAATAGATAGTAAATTGCAAAATTCTTTTTCTAAAATTAGAGAAGAAATTAGCTCGGTTAAAAAATTGGACCAATTAAAAGAGATTAGGGAGCAAATTGACAATTTGTCAAAAAATATTCAGGAAGTTGGGGAGAATAGTTCTAAATTAAATTCAGATTCTTTGCAAAAAATTAGAGAAGATATTGAGATAATCTCTAAGCAATCGCAAAAAGAGAAGGACGGGCGAAATTTAAAGCTTGAAAAAAGGATTGAGGAATTAAAATTTAAACTTGAGGAGCGAAAGGAGAAGAATAAATTAAAAGAAATTAAGACTCAGAAGAAATCTTGGTTTGAGCAAATAAGAGAAGGTGTTTTGGAAAAGAAAAAACAGAATTATGAGGAGCAAATAAGAGAATTAAAGAAGCAAGGCCAGGAATTAAATGTTCTGTTAAGGCAGCAGTCTAAAGAGTTTCAAATTGCTTTAGAAAAGAAAAGTCTAGAGAATCCTCTACTTGAAAATCAAAGACAGAAAGATAAGTTTGAGTTTGAAAAAAGGATTGAGGAATTAAAATTTAAACTTGAGGAGCGAAAGGATAAGAATAAATTTGAGCTTGAAATGCTGAATATTAAAAAACAGAAATCCCAAACTAAATCTTGGTTTAAGTCTCAAATTGAGGGAGTAATAGATAAACATTATGAGACAAAAGCCAGGCAGTTGGAAAAACCAGAGGATGTTAAAAGATCTTTTGAGAGGGAGAGAAAATTCTTTTTTGTCTTAATATTTACAGGGCTGTTTGTTCTTCTGGTATTTAGCCTGTTTAAAAATCCGAATAATTTTCCTGGTTTGACCCAGAGGATTTTTTGGAGTTTAATTGTGGTTATT
>CAYPPP010000061.1:0-2921 GCA_964412645.1 uncultured Candidatus Saccharibacteria bacterium | reverse complement strand
TTAATCCTACAAATATAAACGACAAGAGCGTCCTTAGGGGCGCTTTTGTTTTTAGTGGGCATTGGGTGTTCACATTTCTTGACTTTAAAGAACAAAGTGCTATAATACAATTAGTTAAGAAAAAAAAGGAGGAAGACATGAATCTTTACTATCTTTTCGTGATAGTTGGTCTTGTGATCTGGGCGATAATTGGGATTGGCGGAGCAATAAAAGGAAAGAAAGGAAGCGTAGAAACAGGGCTTCTTATAGGAGTAATTGTTCTAATTGTTGGATGGATTGGTCTGATACAAGGGTTTAGTCCCAATACAGCTTGGATTGACGAGAGAACGGGAGAAATTGTGAGGATTTTTCCTAACAGTTCTTTTGACATTGCTATCTGGAGATGGAGTCCATTAGCTCGGGGTTATTACGGCGATGTTCTAATTCGAATTGATCTTGACGAGAGTACTGTCAAAATCATTGCCGATCCCGATATTGTTGATTATCATTACCAAGCCATATTTGCGGTAATACCGGAAAGCAGCTCAATTACTAAGAACTACGAAGTGGTTATGTCTCGAGGAGACACGAATGAACAATATGTTTTGCGTTGGCTTTATGAGTTTAACAAAACTTCTTTACCGCAAAACAGAGAAGCTTTTAATCAAGCACTCGCAGAATTTCTTAGTCCTCACCTAAAAAGGGCGGGACTTACCTTAGTTGAATGTAAGTTATTGGAATAGATAGAAGTAGAGGCGTTCAAGCGAACGTCTATTTTTTTTACTTTTCCCCAGTTATTTAATTGAAGCAAAGCTTAAATATGTTAAAATAAATAATCATTGAAAAACGATGAAGATATTTTTGTAATATCTTGGTTTTGCTTTCCACGTTAACCTCTTGACAGATTTAGTATAATGAAAATAGGTGATCAAAAGGCGATTTTAATTTCTTATTTGTAGTATTCAATAAAATGGTTAAAATAGATAAAGATAGATGTATTGGTTGTGGAGTATGCGCTAGTATTTGTCCCAATGGATTTGAAATAGTTAATGGTAAATCTAATTTAAAAGATCCGAGTGCTCCTTGTATTAAAGAGGCAGTATCAAGCTGTCCTGTAGACGCTATTATTTTGGATGAAGAAGACAGCGCGAGCGTGAATGATACATCGCTATCTAATAATCAAAAAAACGCGCAGGAGGAACAAGAGAATACTTCTAATAAAGAAAGGGGACTTAGTGGAGGGATGGCAGGACAAGGTCTTGGCAGAGGGATGGGTAGAGGAATTGGTAGGCAAGGTTTAGGAAGGGGTAGGCGTATGGGAAGGAATAACTCATAATTAATTATTTTGAAAACATTATGCAAATTAAAGTTGAAGTTTCAGCAAGACACATTCATTTAACTCGTCATGATATTGATATTTTATTTGGCAAAGATTATCAGCTTAAAAGTTTGAGAAAACTGTCACAAGCTGATGATTTTGCGGCCGAAGAGAAGGTTTTGCTTAAAACCGAGAAAGGTGAATTGTCGTTAAGAGTTGTCGGCAAGGAAAGAAAATATTCTCAAATCGAGATTTCTACAACGGATGTCATTAATTTAGGAATTGATGCTCCTCTTAAAATTTCTGGAGAGATAGAAAATGTGCCTAAATTTAAAGCGAAGGGTCCAGCAGGAGAAACAGAAGTTCCTGTTATTATTGCTAAACGTCATTTACATATTTCTTCTCAAAAAGCTCTTGAGCTTGATTTAAGAAGTGGCGACGAAGTGAGTGTTAAAATAGAAGGAGAAAGAGGTCTAATTTTCAAAAATGTTATCGTCAGAGTGGCAGAAAATTATACTCTTACCTGTCATATTGACACTGATGAAGGAAATTCTTGCGGATTTGGCAGAGTTTGCGGAGAAGGAGAATTATTATTATGAAAATTCTTGTTATTAATTCGGGATCTTTTAGTTTTAGATATAAGCTTTTTGATAAAAATCTTGATTTAGAAAAAGAAGGAAATGTTAAAAAAGGAGACATAACAACAGAAGAAAAATTTAAAGCAATATTAAAAGAAATAGGCGATATTTCTGAGATTAAGGTAATTGGCCATCGTGTTGTTCATGGAGGAAAGGAGTTTATCAAACCTAGTAAAATTACGCCAGAAAATTTTAAAAGATTAGAAAAATATAACGACCTTGCTCCTCTTCATAATCCTTATAACTTAGCTGGCATTAAAGCGGCATTCAGTTTATTGCCAGACATACCCAATATTGCAATTTTTGATACAACCTTTTATAAAGATTTACCAGAATATGCAAAAGTATATGCATTACCTTTAAAATATTATAAAAATGGAATTCAACGCTTCGGTTTTCATGGTACTTCCCATAAATTTGTTGCGCAAGAAGCTGCAAAAAAGCTAGGGAAATCGTTTGATCAGTGCAATTTAATTACGGTTCATTTAGGCGGTGGTTGCTCAATTACAGCTATTCAAAAAGGGAAAGCAATTGACACGTCAATGGGCTTTACCCCTCTAGAAGGATTGGTTATGGGAACCAGAACAGGAGATATTGATGCCGGGATTATTATTAAACTTTTAAAGGAAGAAAAGATGTCGGGTGACGATTTAGATAAACTACTTAACAAAGAATCAGGCATTAAGGGAATTTCAGGATATAACGACTTTCGTAATTTATTGGACGGAATGGAAAGAGACGAAGATAACGCAAAACTTGCTTTTGATATTTTTACTTATCGCATCAAAAAATATATTGGTGCATATTTTGCCATTTTAAATCATATAGACGCGATTGTTTTTACTGGGGCGATTGGAAACGGGAAAGAAATAACGCGCAATAAAATTGTTGAAAATATGAAAATTTTAGAAAATGTTCCTGTTTTTGCGATTGAAACAAATGAAGAATTAGCAATGGCCAGAGAGATAAAAAAACAAATCATTACA
>CAYPPP010000060.1:0-3043 GCA_964412645.1 uncultured Candidatus Saccharibacteria bacterium | reverse complement strand
TGTTAACCCACGTATCTCCGCCCTTTTCAAACAAATCTCCGACCTCCAGACTCAGAAGTTCGGTTGGACTTCTTATTAAACTATCAAAAACGAATAACAGGACTACCTGCTCGTCTTCTTCGAAGTAAGGAATATATTGTTCGTAAAGTTGTTTTTTGGTCATGTAAACAAAGGATGGCTTAATATCTTTAGAAGTATCTATATCCTCCGTAATATCTATTATAGCTGTCCCTTTTTTTCTTTGGGATTTCATCCACCAGTGCCAAAAAGATTTGAAAACTTTTGCATAATCTTGAACAGATTTATATACCTCTCCCCTTGCTGTTTTAATTTCACCGGTTCTTAGTGCATTAAAATAATCCATTACTTTTTTTTCTGTTAATTTTGTTAGATCATCTAATCCATCCTTTTCAAATACTCTCATCATTTGAATCATTCTCTGTCTTATATTATTTAGCCTCGGGAAACTTCTCCCGCCCTTCTTTGCCTTCCTGGAAACATTGGCTCCGACTTCCATATCAAAAATAAATGCTAATAAAGTTTCAGAATTTTTTTTAGACAATCGATCTTCTCCTTCTCTCAAAACATATTCTTTCCAACGTTTATATCTTTGTTCGTGTCCATGGACGTCTAGTTTCATAATATACTCACGTATAATGGCTTTAAAAAACCACCTACGCCCTAACTACGCCCCAACCGGGGATTGAACCCGGATCTCGGCCGCGACAGGGCCGTGTACTAACCACTATACTATTGAGGCATATTTAATTCTGGCAGAATTCCTTTTTAAAGATTATGTTCTTAGGCTCTGATGAAACCCTATCAAATTTCGCTAAAAGTGGAAATTTTTGGTTTTTAATAACTTGTCTTTCGACGGGACAGAAGTCCAAAAAAATGATTTTTAATGATTTTTTGGATAAAAAGCAGGGGTTTCATCAGAGCCTGTTCTTAAGAATAAACGGTTGTTTCTTTAACGACTTTCTTTACATCTTTCTTCTTAGCCCGTTTCTTTTTCATAGCCTTTTTCACTGCAACTTTTTTAGCCAGAACTTTTTTCCCAGAAGCCTTAACCATCTCAGTTCTAAGCCTACCAATCTCTTCAAGAAGCATAGCGTGATTCAAACTCAAATGCTGCATCTTATCATGAAGGTCTGAGAAAGCATCGTTCAACATTAGCATATCTTTTTTGACATAAGCAAAACTTGCAGAAACATTTTTTTCAACTTGATTTACAGATTTTTCCATAATATTTTATAATTCCAGTATTTATAAACTTTTGTAACTATAGAATTAAGACAAGGGGGGTATCCATTAAACTTATAATAGTTTTTTTGATAATAAGATCATGGCAAAATACGAATTACTAGCACCAGTAGGGGGTTTTCCTCAATTACATGCAGCAATCAAAGCAGGAGCCGACGCAGTATACTTCGGAATTAAAGGATTCAATATGCGGGCTTCAACAAAAAATTTCTACATTAAAGACTTACCAAAAATAAAAAAGATCTGCAACGAATCTAAAAGAAAAGTAAAATTATATTTGACCTTAAATGTTGTAGTATACGATAAGGAGCTTCCAAAACTCGAAAAAATATTAAAAGCCGCAAAAGGAAAAGTCGACGCAATTATTTGTTGGGATTTATCTGTAATCGAACTCTGTAGAGAATATAATATTCCCTTCCACATTTCAACTCAGGCCTCAATTTCCAATACCTCAGCCGCAAAGTTCTACAAAAAGCTAGGAGCCGAACGAGCAGTCTTAGCAAGAGAATTAAATCTTAATCAAATCAAGAAGATTTCTAAAGTAATCGGAGTTGAAACCTTCTGTCACGGTGCCATGTGTGTAGCAATTTCTGGAAGATGCTTCATGTCCCAATACACTCAGGGACTTTCTGCAAATCGCGGAGAATGCGCCCAACTTTGTCGAAGATCGTGGAATATAACAGACGATAACGGGAACAAACTAAAATTAGAAAACAGCAAAGTCATGTCTGCAAAAGATTTATGCACCCTGCCATTTATTGACAGAATGAAAAAGGCAGAAATCACTTCGTTCAAAATCGAAGGGCGAAACAGAAGCCCGGAATACGTCTACACTGTCGTCTCAGAATATAGGAAAGCCCTAGATAGAAAATTAAGTCACGAAGAAATCGTTGAAGGGGTCAATAATTTAAAAAAAGTTTACAATAGAGGTTTTAGTTCAGGATTCTTTTTAAAAATGCCAACCGCAGATGATTTCTCATTTAGTGAAAATGGTGAACAAGAAGAATACAAAGAGTTCGTTGGGAAGATATACAAATATTGGCCAAAAGCAAAGGCCGCTTCGGTAAAAATGAGCGCTGGAAAATTATCTGTCGGCGATGAAGTTTACATAATCTCAAAAAAAGCCTCAATTCAAAGAATAATAATTGAATCAATAGAATTTGAAAGTAAGCAAGTCAAGACTTGTAAAAAAGGACAAGAAGTTGGAATCAAATTTCCCAAAGTTTTCAGAGATGATGAGATTTATTTGATTAAGAAGAGGTAGTATTCTAGTATAACAAAACCTTATAAATATCCTTAACCTACTAAATAAGTGGCAAACAAAATATCATTGACAATAATAATTAGTATAATTCTCACGGTCATTTTAGTTTCAACAGTAAATGTGGGAACTAGTTTATTCTTGGAAAGACCCGAATATGGAGATTATTGTGAGAATGTAAGGCCAATAGCAAAAACTTTAGGCGAAAATCAAACTTCTTGTGAATCAAATAATGGGATTTGGGAAGAAGGATATTGCAACTATTACAGAAAATGTAATGAGGAATATCAAGAAGCTCAAAAACCCTACAACCAAATAAGATTCTACATTTTTGCAGGAATAGGTTTTTTACTTTTAGTTGTAGGATTATTCAGTAAAGAGAACATGATTCAATTAACTGGATTGGCAACGGGTGGAATCTTAGTTTTCGAAGGGATTGTTATGAATCTCGAGAATAAAACAATAGTTTTCTCAGCATTAATTTTAATTTTAATAGTCTTCGGAATTCTCGCTAAGAGA
>CAYPPP010000059.1:0-3204 GCA_964412645.1 uncultured Candidatus Saccharibacteria bacterium | reverse complement strand
TAGAGCCAGGTGTTTAAACCATTATAACTGATGGTGTATTTGTCTATCTATCAATTTTTGCTATGTTATTTAGGTTAATTAATCCTTAACAACTTTAAGAAGTTTAATAACATTTGCCTCGGTTTAGCCAAGGATGCCGAATTAAACTTTTTAAAATTGTCTTTCTCTTTGTTATCTCTAATTATAACCTACGTTTGCTTAAACTAAGCTTAAATTTTAAAAGAATTTAAATTCTTTTAAAACCTTTTAAGAAGAAATTATCTTCTTGTACTCATTCCTATTGAACTCATTAACATGTTTGAAACAATCATATCAATTTTATCGCCAGTTTTTGCACTGTTAATATTATCTCTAAGTCTCATTTCTTCGGGTGTATTACATTCAGAACCAATCCAAGTCATAATTATATCTCTTTTTGTTTGAATATCTTTTGTCGCCCAAACAGCTTTTGTAACATCATCAGTCATTTTCTTTAATTTAATGTGCTTTTTGTTAAGTGCCATTTTTAAACCCTTTAGTTGTTTTTGTTATATATAATTATAACATTTATAACATTAAACCAAGCTTAAATGGTTCAATATTATAAAAGAATTTTAAAAGAATTTAAAAATAACATGGAGGCTCTGGTTGGATTCGAACCAACCTACTAAGGCTTCGAAGGCTTATTCTATCCTACTTGCAGAGCCACGTTTGAAGTGTTACCCATTTTTGGAGCCGATTCCCGGAATCAAACCGCGGGCATAAAAGATTTGCAATCAATCGCATTCTCACTTTGCTAAATCGGCATTTGATAGACTAAAATTTTTAGTCTATTTTTAATTCAAACAATTATTTGTTAATCATTTGAATTTCTGTTGTGTTACTAAAATACATAACTCTAAAGTCTACATTTTCTGTTAGTCCTTGAGATAGTAATTTTTGTACTTTCATTTTTGTATTATTACAAATCATTCTTACTCTCCTATGTTAGTCTAAATCTATATTTGTTTCTATCTTCTATTTCTATTTTCTATCTGTTTAATAAATTTGGTGGAAATAGTCGGTATCGAACCGGCTAGATATTTCGCTCTATGACTTCCTAGTCATTTCCATTTTGGGGTGCCTAGAGGGTAACGATCCCTCTTACTCAAGTTCACAACCTGATAAATTACCTTTATTATATAGGCACCATATTTACAATTTTTGGAGCGGACGAAGAATTTTGAAATCTCAACCTCATCGTTGGCAACGATACGCTCTGCCTTTGAGCTACGTCCGCATCTTTATAATTTTGGAGCGGGTGACCGGTTACGATCCGGCTCTCATAGGTTGGAAACCTAATGCTCTACCAATTGAGCTACACCCGCATATTTTAATTCTGGAGGAGAGAGGGGAAATCGAATCCGCCTACTGTTTAACCAGCCAGTGCTTAGCAAGCACTTTACCTACCTTAGGTGTTCTCTCCAAATTTTCTTTTCTAAATGGTCTCAGTGAGAGGACTTGAACCTCCACGATGCCTCCGCCCCAAACGGAGTGGCCTAGCCAATTGGCCCACACTGAGTTATTAAAATTTCATTTTACGACCTTTAAGCCAACCTTGTTTTTCATAAACAGGTAAATCATATTTTTCTATTTTTTTACTTACTTTCTCTTCTAATGAATATATCCATACTTTTCCAAACTGACTGTTCCCAGTTCCACTTTGATGTTTACTATTTGCTTCACCTATTCTTTTCTTTGTCTCTTTGGTGTGTTTTTTACCTTTAAAAGTCACAAAAGCATCTTCACCATACCTTTCATATCTGGTATCAACCATTTTTAGTATTCTATTCTTAAGCCATTCTTTATCAGTTTCATTTAATTTTTTAAGTTTTTCAACTCTTTTTTCTAAACCCAAATCACTCATAATCTTAGCATGTTCAGAACTCCAAAATGGATTTCCTTTTTTATTAATATGGTCCCAACCACCGTACCCACCAATTTTTAAATTGTAGTTATCTTTATCTTTAATAAAATCTTCATTAACTAATTCTGACTCCATATTAAACATATCTTCCGGATTTTTAAATACTTCAAGAATTTCTTTTTCAAAATTTTCTATTCCATATTTTTCTTGGGCCAATTTCAAAATCTTTCCTGAACCCATATAATCATCATTTATATCTTCTGTTTTATGAACTCCGATATAAATCTTTTCATTAATTAAATTCGTTATCTTATATACTGTATAATACATCTTGAGTTACCTCTTTTTGTATTATTTATATATACTATAGTTCGATAATTTTAGTTCGATAATAAATTATCTACTAACAGTTTATACCACGTGAAGGTAATTATCTTATAAACCAGGAGTATTAGGGAATTGAACCCTACAACCTTTTACAGCCAACTGTTTTCAAGACAGCCTGCGCACCTTGCACTCATACTCCAAATTAGCGTCATAAGAGCATATATTCTAATAGAAATTAATCTATAGAAACCTCTAGGTGAACTCAAAAAATGAGTAATATATGTAATTCTTACAACTTGCGAAGGATTTTAAAAAGTTTTGATTTGGTTGGTAGCTGAGTACCTATTGTTTTCAAAAGCTTTTCAAGAATCTCTTCTTAAAAAACCTTTGAGGAGATTCTTTAAGAAGTTATCGTTGAACTTCCCGGATGAGAGCCACTAGGCCCTGAATGTACTTGTGTACTAGGAGAACATGAGCTTACGCTACACAACTGAACTGATTGTGATAATACTGATGTTCGAACTGTGTTTAAAGTAATTGTTGTCATGTTGTTTCTCCTATTATTTATATGTTTCCATATTGTTATTCTATTATACATAAAATTTACTTAATTATTTCTAATTATCTTAACTAAATTTTATATATAGTATACCTGTTACTCAAATCTTAAAAGATTTACCTTCAACTGTATCATATCCTGATAAGTTTTTCCATTTATTCATCAAAGTCATAACCGAACAACCCGTATCATATTCTCTATGAAAGTGTCTTATAGACTCATAATTGCCATTTTTAAATACTTTAAATAATGAAATAATAATTCTATCTTTTTCCAATTTCTCTAATTCATTTTTTTTCTTTTTATTTTCTCTATCCATTATTCTTTTAGATTTTCCAAAAACTGTTTTACGACCTTTAAGCCAACCGTCTTGTTCCCAAGTGTTAAATTCTTCTTTTTTAATTTTTTTACTTACTTTTTCTGTAAGATTATG
>CAYPPP010000058.1:0-3454 GCA_964412645.1 uncultured Candidatus Saccharibacteria bacterium | reverse complement strand
TTGCAATATTTAACAGAGAAAGATCTTCTTGAAGTTATGAAAAAAGAGTCAATTGATTATGTGCTTGTTCCCCGCATCGTAAGTTTTTTTTCAACATATTTTGAGCAACATCCGGGATTTCAAAGAATTCTTTCTTTAGACAAGGAGGGATTAGAATTATTTAAAGTTAATAACATTTATCCTATTAAAGGTTTCTCCCCAATATTTGAAGAAAACGCTAAACAACTTTTAATAAGATCTTGTCAAGAGCAAAATAGAAGTTCTAATTTGGTTTTACAGGATTTTGAAAGAAATTTTAGGTGGGATGATAAGTCAATTTGTAACTTAATTAAAGAACAAAAAATAAAGTTTGATAATTTTTATTAAAAACATGTCTAATTTTAAAAAAACAAAACTGGCCATATTAGGATTAGGGTGCGTAGGGCTTCCCAATGCGATTGCTTGGAGCAAAACTGAGCTTGCTCCTGTTTTGGCTTTCGACATTAACAAGAAAAAAATTTCAAGACTCAAAAAGGGAAATTACCCTAATTATATACCAAAAGAAAATCATGCAAAAAAATTAAAAATAAAATACACCTCTAATCCCAAAAGTTTAAACAAGGCAAATTTCATTATTGCCTGTGTACCGACTCCAATTAATAAAAGTAAAAAACCAGATTTACATTATCTAAAAAGTGCCGCAAAAATTATTGGAGAAAATATACAAAAATCAAGTATAGTGGTTTTAGAATCTACTGTATATCCTGGGACAACTGAAACTATATTTGTTAAGATTATTGAAAAATTTTCAAACTTAAAATGTGGACCGCAATTCAAAATTGCCTATTCTCCAGAAAGAATTAATCCAGGCGACAATCAACATGCTATTGATAAAACTATAAAAATCATCTCGGCCCAAGATAAGAAAACATTGACTAAGGTTGAAAAAACATATAGCTTAATTTGTAAAAAGGGAATGCATAAAGTTTCTAATATAAAAACAGCTGAAGCTACAAAGTTAACTGAAAATATTCAGCGAGATGTAAATATAGCTTTAGTAAACGAGCTCTCTAAGCTCTTTAAAAAACTTAATATAAGTACCCATGAAGTTATGAAAGCTGCTTCTACTAAATGGAATATTCAGTACTACGAACCTGGTTTAGTGGGTGGAGCTTGTCTTCCTAAAGACCCTTATTATCTCTTGTATAAAGCTAATAAATTGAATGTTCCCTTGGAAATAACAAAAATTAGCAGAAAGATAAATGAACAAATGCCAAATTATATTATACAAGAAACTATCAAGGCTCTAAAGAAAAAAAATAAGAAAATTAAAAATAGTAAAATTTTAATTGTAGGATTAGCTTATAAGCTAAATATACAAAGCATTAAAGCAGCTCCTATAAAATTTGTTATCGAGGCTTTAAAAAATAATGGTGGAAAAATTTTCGGTTATGAACCGTTGTTATCAAGTATTAAAATCAAAAAAACTTTCGGAATAAAAATTCTTTCTGACTTATCTTCTCTTGATAAATTCGATTCGATAATTTTAAATGTAGTTCATGACTCCGAAAAAATAATATTAGAAAAATTAAAAAAAATAAGTAGTTCTTGCACATTGATCGATATAAAAGAATTCTTGTTAAAAAAATAAAGATCATTTCTTGGCTAGGATTATAATCCATGGCAATGATTTTTTTATTTTTATTATGTTAAAATGTTGTTTTATAAGCTCGTGAAATGTTTTCTTAGACCAATGCTGAATATGTCCCGGTGTGTTTCCTAAGTCTTTCAAGTATTTAATTCTGCAAATGTTTAAGATCCTAAAAAGGGGTTCTTCGGGAACACTAAATAAACAATATTTAGTAGTTACTCTCTTTGCTTCCTGTAACGCTCTTTGCGGATTAGTTAAGTGTTCTAAAACTTCAAGCATAATTATTATATCAAAAGAACTGTTTTCTCTTTTAAGGCTATAAACTGATTCTTGTAAAATTTTGATAAATGGATTTCTTTTTATAGCTTTTTTTACTAAAGAAGTTTTTAGATCAGAAGCTTCTAATTTTTTTTGGGCAAAGATCTTTTTTAGGTGTTCTGTAGAAAAACCAGCGCCACAGCCCACTTCTAAAGCATTTTTAATCTCAAGCTTGTCAATTATTTTTTGTATTGAGGCATAAAAATTATTAATTAATAGTTTTGTAATTGGATTAGAAGATAAATATTTTGATTCAAAATCTTCTTCTTTTTTAGTCATAAAAATTTTTCTTTTGGTAATACAAGGATTCTTCTTGATTTCGACGAATTCGACTTAAAACACTCATATACACACCTGTGAAGAAAGAAATGATCCCCAAAAAATTAAACACAATCCCTGCAACTCCTATAATTTTATACGGTGTAAACTGACCTATATTGAAATAAATAAACAACATACTAATATCCAATAATACTCCTGCCGTAAAAAGGGTTATGCCTAAAAGTCCGAATACATGAAATGGCTTATAATCAATAATTACCTGAAAAATAATTCTAAGAGTTTTTAGTATATATAATATTATATTGCCTGTAACGTGAGATTTTCTATTAGTATAATATTTTACCTTAATTGGTTTTTCTAACATCCGTAGCCCTTTAAAGCTTAGAGTTAAAATTACCTCATGGGTATAAGTAAAGTTATTAATTATATTGAGGTAAAAAAGGGCTTTGCGCGAATAAACTCTGAACCCACACGACACATCTGTAAATTTTCTTTTACAAACCCAACTAATGAATCTGGCTATCAATTTATTCCCTAACAACCTAAACATAGGAATCTCTTGTTGGTTACAATTGACAAATCTTGTTCCTGTGACAAAATCTGCTTTTTTTTGAATAATCGGATTGGCTAGCTTAGGAATCTCGGCGGGGTTAAATTGTAAATCTGCATCAATAGTTATTACTACGTCTGCTCTCTTTTCAAGAGCTATCCTAACAATAGTAGAGAATGTCTTTCCTAGTCCTAAATTTTCATGATGCGAGATTACTTTAACACCAATTGATTGGACTTTTTTTACTGTATTATCAGTAGAACCGTCGTCAACTACGATTATCTCCTGCTCAACCCCTGCTAAATTCTTAGGTATTTTCCTAATAACTTCTGTAATGGTCTTTTCTTCATTATAGGCTGGAATAAAAATTATAAGTTTTTGTTTATGTTGTAACATTTTTTATGTGAATCTCTTAAAAATAAAATGAATCCGGGAAGAGATAAAAGTACACTCCATATTAAAACTAACATCGAAAAAAATACTGCATTAGTTAAAGAAATACCCCAAAAGGAAAGAAAGAAAACAAAAATTCCTTCACGAGTCCCTATTCCTGCAATAGAAATAGGCAGTGAGTCTATTATCATAACTGTGCTTAATATCATTATAAAATACCATAGTGGAACAAAAAAGTCTAACGAAAGAAGAATAAGAAAATGAACTAAAGTTAACAAAAG
>CAYPPP010000057.1:0-3698 GCA_964412645.1 uncultured Candidatus Saccharibacteria bacterium | reverse complement strand
TTAAATCAAATTTACCTAGAGACTGATTATCTTCTGCCATTTCTCTTTCACCTTGTAAGACATTAATTGTCACTGCGCTTTGACTATCTGCTGCTGTTGTGAATGTTTCTGTCTTCTTTGTAGGAATAGTCGTATTTCTATCAATTAAAGCAACCCTAATTCCACCCTGAGCCTCAATACCTAGAGTTAAGGATGTTACATCTAATAATAAAATATCTTTTACATCTCCACTGATAATTCCACCTTGAATTGCAGCACCTAAAGAGATTGCTTCGTCTGGGTTAACAGATCTATCAGGATCCATTCCTGTTATTTCTTTAACTATTTCTTGAACCTTTGGAATTCTTGTACTTCCACCCACTAAAATCACCTTGTCAATCTTTGGCATCTTAGCATCTTTAATTGCTTGTTTTGTTGGTGCTTTTAATTTTTCAAATATTGATGCACAAATATTTTCGAAGTTTGCTCTTGTCAAAGTAACATCTAAATGTTTTGGACCATCAGCTCCTGCGGAAATATAAGGAATGGTAATCTTTGTTTGCTGAGATGAACTAAGTTCTATCTTTGCTTTTTCTGCAGATTCTTTTAATCTTTGTAATGCAGTTAAATCTTGTTTTAAATCAATTCCATGATCTTTCTTAAATTCTTCAGCTAAGAAATCAATTAAAGCGTTATCAATATCATCTCCACCTAAGTAATTATCTCCACTTGTAGACTTAACTTCGAAAACTCCACCACCTAATTCTAAAATAGAAACATCGAAAGTTCCTCCACCGAAATCAAAAACTAAAATTGTATGATCATTGTCTTTTTCTAATCCGTAAGATAATGCAGCTGCAGTTGGCTCGTTAATAATTCTTTTTACATCAAGTCCAGCAATAACTCCAGCGTCCTTTGTTGCGTTTCTTTGTGCATCACCGAAATATGCAGGTACTGTAATTACAGCCTCCTTTACTTCATGTCCTAGATATGCCTCTGCGTCCTTTTTTAATTTTGTTAAAATCATTGCAGAAATTTGTTCTGGAGAATAATCCTTGCCCTCTATCTCAGTTACCTTTTTTGTTCCCATTAATCGTTTAATACTTCTAATTGTATTCTTTGGATTTGCTACAGCTCCTCTTCTAGCAATATCTCCAACTAAAACCTCATCTCCTTTAATAGAGACTACACTAGGTGTAGTATTATTACCCTCAGTATTTGGTATAATTTTTGGGCTTCCACCCTCCAATACACTTACTGCTGAGAATGTTGTTCCTAAATCAATTCCTATAATTTTTGCCATTTTATTTTGTGTATACTTCTTGTGTATACTTCCCTTTTAAATGTTTCGCTAGTTTTTCTTTTTACTAATTTTAACTTTTGATGCTCTTAAAAGTTTGTCATTAAGCAGATAACCTTTTTGAAGTTCTTCTAAAATAGTTCCCTCTTCCTTACCCTCTTCCTGTAGCATAGCTTCGTGGAACTTCGGGTTAAATTTCCCATCTATTTTAACTACCTCTAATCCTTCTCTTTTTAAAATTCTTTTTAAGTCGTCATAAATTAAAGCTACGCCCTTATCCTCGCTATGTTTTAAAGATAATTCAAAGTTATCTAATACTTCTAAAAGATCCAAAATAATTTTCTCATTTGCATTTTTGATTGTATTCTGTTTTTCTTTTTCGGTTCTCTTTTGAAAATTTTGAAACTCTGCTTGTAATCTCTGTAGTTGTTCTGTTAACTTTTTTTCTTTAATATTTTCTCTTGGAATCTCTTCTGCAGCTAAAGCCTCCTCTAGTATAATATTTTCTTTTGGTTTTTTATGTTCTATCATAACATATCGTCATAATAATCCCTTATAAAAGTTTAGCTTAATCTTATAAAGCAAATTTTGGATGTATTCTTATGGTAAAAATTAAGGGTAACGAAATAGAAGAACCAAGCATTAGAGATTCCTATGACCGTAGAGCTATAAAGATTAAAAACAGTATTATGAATACGCTGAAGCAGTTGGGAATTGATCGAGACAATGTTGAATTGAAGATGGAAAAGAATACTAGACTTAAGGCTCCAGCTGTAGTTGCATGGTATTTCGAAGGTAGAAAGTTGAAGTATAGTTATTCTTTAATGCCTAAGTTTATTGAAAATCTTTATATTATTGATAAAGTCTTAGCTCTTGAAATTAACAAACTCCTTAACAAGGAAATAACTGTAGATAAATTTCAACGTGAATTTTCTGAGGACGATGATTTAGGAGATCAACTTGCTGAAGCTAGAAGAACTCTAGGTGTTAGCGAGGATGAGAATGATTTTGAAGTAATCAATAAGCATTATAAAACATTAGCTAAGAAATTTCATCCTGATATGGCTAGTGGGGATCATAATATGTTTCAAAGGATCAATGCTGCCCACAAATTAATAAGTAAGCAATTGAACTAGAAATTATAAAAAACATTATTTCCGACATTAACGACTATTTTTCTCCATATAAATTCTATCAGAGTCTAAAGAATAGCCTAGCTTCTTATAATATTCACGAACACCAACACCAGAAATAATCCTAATATTAGAACATCTATTTTTCTTAGCAATTTTTTCAGCCCTAGCAATCAACATTTTCCCAAGTCCTCTATGTTGCCATTCTTCATTTGCCTTTTCACCAAGTTTCAATGCTGGCCCATAAACATGAAGTTCTCTAATAGTAGCTTTCTTCTTATCTAATCTTAATCTTAATAATCCAAATAGAATATTATCCTTATTTACGGCCTCAATAAAAAACTCTTTTCCACTAGATGCAGAATATTTCATAACTTTAAGTTTAATCTTCGGATCAACTTTCCTATTGTCTCTAAGTGCAAAACCTATTTCCCTAAATCTTATCTCATTAATCTTCATCTTTCGCTTACGAATTTCTTCCTCGATATCTTTTCGCATATCTATATTCTTTATACCAGCAATTAAGTAACTCGGAGGAATCTCTCGCATTATTCTCATAATTCGACAATACCTAGGAGTTATACTTAACATCTGAATAACAATCTCAGCAGCCTGTTCTCTAGTATAAGGAACATACTCTCCTTCGTAATAAAAACTTACTAAACCTGCCCCCTTCAAAACTTGACAAGGATAAATCTTAATCTGATCTGGCTTAAAATCTTTTGAGGAAAATATTTTTTTAAACATTTTAATGTCCTTCTTCGGATTACTTCCAGGTATACCTGGCATTAAATGATATCCAATCTTAAAACCAGCTTTTTTTAATCTAGAAGTTGAATCAATTACATCTTGAACATTGTGTCCACGATTAACTTTTTTATAGATTTCGTCATCAATAGCCTGAACCCCAAGCTCAACCCTAGTTGCTCCCCATCCCAACATATTTTTGATATGCTTAGCCGTACAATAATCCGGTCGAGTCTCTATGCAAAGTGCAATACAGCGATTTTTTGCAGTCTCATTTAATTTTTTGGACTGTTCTAATGTTTTAGACGTCTTTCCATTTAAAGCATCATAACATTTTTTTACGAAATCAAATTGAAATTCTTCAGGATAAGCTAGAAAAGTTCCGCCCATTATAATTAGTTCAATTTTATCTGTCGGATGTCCCATCGCCTTAAAAGATTTTAATCTAACTTTAACCTGCTTAACCGGATCGTACCCGCATTCTTTAGCTCTCAAAACTGCAGGTGACTCGGGAGTATAAGATTGTGGTGCATTCAACG
>CAYPPP010000056.1:2084-3885 GCA_964412645.1 uncultured Candidatus Saccharibacteria bacterium | reverse complement strand
TAAAAACGCAGAAATTTCTTTCTTTATTGGATAGGCAAGCATAAATTTCTTTGATTCTCCCTCTTTTATTATTTTACCAGTAATACCCTTTTTGATTTTTTGCCAAATTTCTTGAAGTTTTTTTTCTTCAAGCTTGCCCGAAAATTGCAAATTGAGTTCGTAAATTTTCATAGTATAATTCTTAAGTTTTGATAAGGTCTAAACAAAAAACGCAAACGATTTTCTCTATTAATAATTGCTATGTTAGCAAAGAACATAGAAGGAGTCAAGGTGTGTTATTTGATACATGTTATTTTAAATGATATCATTGTTCATCGCTCACTATTTGTTATTCTACCTTCCGTCAGGGTTTTGAGGAATGAAATGACGAAGGTTCTTCCTCTTTATGTCTAATAATATTGATTCTTCTATTTTTAAGGCCTACGATATTCGCGGTATCTATCCTGATCAATTTAATGAAAAAACTGCTTATAATATTGGGCGGGCTTATTTAGATTTTATTCGCGAAAAAGAGAAGATTGATGAGCCTCAAGTTGTGATTGGACGCGACGCTCGCCTTTCTTCTGATAAGCTTTTTGAGAGTTTAGCCAAGGGTATTATAAAACAAGGAGGCGATGTTTTTGATATTGGCTACGCAACGACTCCAATGCTTTACTTTGGAGTTAATTTTTTAACTGCCCAAGGCGGCATTATGATTACCGCTTCTCATAATCCGGCAGAATATAACGGACTCAAGCTTACTAGAGAAAAAGCTATTCCCATAAGCGGCGCTTCGGGTTTAATGACCATTAAAAATAGCGCCCTGAAAGGAAATTTTAAAACTGGCGAAACTAGGGAAAAAATTGATCAAAAACCGATTCTTCCATATTATGTAGATTTTTTAATGAAAACCGCTAAAGTTGATATTAAAGAAAAAATTGTTATTGATGCAGGCAATGCCATGACCGCTTTAATTTTACCCCAACTCTTAAAAAGATTGGGTATCAATTATATTCCTCTTTATTTTAAGATTGACTGCACCTTCCCCAATCACGAGGCCAACCCCTTTAAAGAAGAAACTTTAGTTGAATTAAAAAAGACAATGAAAAAAGAAAAAGCTATCTTAGGCATTGCTTTTGATGGAGACGGGGATCGGATCGCTTTTCTAGACGAAGATACTAAGGTGGTAAGAGGAGATTATGTTACGTCTCTTTTAGCTCAAAATATTTTAAAAAAAGAAAAGGGCAAAATTCTTTTTGATCTTAGATCTATGTGGACACCAAAGGAAGCAATCAAAAAGGCAGGCGGAATACCTTTAATTTCTAAAGTGGGCCATTCTCTGATTAAAGAACAAATGAGAAAAGAAAAAGCTCTTTTTGCCGGAGAAACATCAGGCCATTATTTCTTTAGAGATTTCTTTGGTTGTGAGTCAGCCCTTTTAACCATGATAAAGGTTCTTGAGATTATGACCCAATCGAAAAAAAACTTAAAAGAGTTGGTAGGGCCTTTTGAAAAATATTATCATTCAGAAGAAATTAATTTTGAAGTCAATGATAAGAATAAAATTATAAAAAAACTGGAAAAAAAATACGCAAAAGGCAAAATTACTCATTTAGACGGTTTAACTGTTGAGTTTAATGATTGGTGGTTTAATGTCCGTGCTTCAAACACAGAACCTTTATTGCGATTAAACTTGGAAACAAAGAAAAAAGATGATCTTAAAAAAAGAATCAAGGAAGTTAAGGACACCATAAACAATAATTTTTAATTCATAATTTAGAAGAACCTCCCCGGCTTACCGGAGAGAACCTTGACGGGGGAC
>CAYPPP010000056.1:0-1984 GCA_964412645.1 uncultured Candidatus Saccharibacteria bacterium | reverse complement strand
TTAGAACCTCCCCGGCTTACCGGAGAGAACCTTGACGGGGGACTTAGAACCTCCCCGGCTTACCGGAGAGAACCTTGACGGGGGACTTAGAACCTCCCTCGATGTAACGTCGGGGAGAACCTTGGTTTGTTGAAAATAAAAAATATGAAGCTTACTTTTTGTGGCGGCGCTCGAGCTGTTACCGGCTCTAACTATCTTCTTGAGGTCAATAAAAAAAAGTATTTAATTGAGTGTGGATTGACTCAAGGCAGTTCTTTTTCTGAATTACAAAATTACCAGCCATTTCCTTATAATGCAAAAGAAATTGAAGCCGTTTTTATTACTCACGCTCATCTTGACCATATTGGTCTTTTGCCAAAATTAGTAAAAAAGGGATTTTCGGGAAAAATTTATTCCACTTTGCCAACTAAAGACTTGGCAGATCCAATGCTTAAAGATGCTTTTAAGATTATGCGTTACGAAACAGAACGCTCAAAAAAAGAAATTCTCTATAATTTAACAGATGTTAATAAAACATTATCGCTTTTTGAGGGAGTAACTTATGGTAAAAAAATAGAAATTGATCAACAAATTAATGTAAGATTTCGTGATGCGGGTCATGTGCTCGGATCCGCGATTATAGAAATTTGGGCTAAAGAAGAAAGCAAGGAAAGAAAAATAGTTTTTTCTGGTGATTTGGGAAATCCACCCACTCCTCTTTTGCGCCCAACAGAGCTTATCAAAAAGGCCGACTATATTCTTATTGAATCTACTTACGGAAATAGAATGCATGAAGATAAAAAATTAAGGAAAGAACTCTTGGAAAATTCTATAGAAGAAACAATCTCTTCGGGCGGAGTTTTAATGATTCCCTCTTTTGCTTTAGAACGAACCCAAGAAATTTTATATGAACTCAATGAGTTAGTAGAAAATCACAGAATTCCGCCCGTGCCAATTTTTATCGATAGTCCTTTAGCTATTAAGTTAACAGAAGTTTACAAAAAATATCCTGAATATTATAATAATAAAGCAAAGTATTTAATAGCAAGCGGAGATGAAATCTTCCGCTTTCCTGGGCTTAAGTTAACAAAAACAGTCGAAGAATCAAAAAAAATAAATGATGTGCCAGCGCCAAAAATAATCATTGCCGGTTCGGGCATGTCTAATGGAGGAAGAATCCTACATCATGAGAAGCGTTATCTATTCGGTTCAAAAAATTTACTTCTAATTATTTCTTATCAATCAGCCAGATCATTGGGAAGACGGCTTTTTGAGGGCGATAAATTCGTAAAGATTTTTAATACGCCAATTCATGTTAGATGTAAAGTCAAAGCAATCGGGGGTTACTCTGCACACCCAGATAAAAAAGGACTTCTTTCTTGGATAAGAGGTTTTCATAAACCGATTAAAAAGATTTTTGTTGTCCACGGAGAAGAAGCAGCAGCTTTGTCCTTAGTAAATTCCATTCAGGATAATTTTGGAATTGACGCAACTGCACCATTAAGGGGCGACAGTGTAATATTAAGTTAAACAAGAAAATATAATGGCACATCCTCTTGATACTTTAAAAATGATAAAACAACAGCGTTATTTTAAAATAATGCTTTTTTATTTTTTGGGCTTTTTTTTGTCATTTATTTTTTGGCTCTTAATAAAGATAAATTTTGATTTAGTTTTTTTAATCAACGGGGGAATCACAAGTTTAATTATAAGTTTTCTTTCTCTTCTCTTTTTTTGCTTATTTTTTGCTTTTTTTGCAAATTGCGCCTATCTTCTAAAAAGTTTTTACTTAACATTAGGACTAATTTTATTGATTAATGTACCATATTTTGTTGTCTTTGGTTCTAATCTTTTTGCCTTTGAGGGATTTTTAATTCTAATATTATTATTTTATGTTTGGGGAAAAAGAATAAATCATTACGATAAACGACACGCCCCCTTTAGTCCCCTAATGAGCGGTAGAGTCGGTCTAAAATCTGCAATCACAATTTTTCTTCTTGTCATA
>CAYPPP010000055.1:0-3903 GCA_964412645.1 uncultured Candidatus Saccharibacteria bacterium | reverse complement strand
ATCAAATTCTTTATTTAATTTAAATTCTTTTATTTTCTTTTCCTTATGGGTATGTAAAAACTTTAAATATTCTTCATAAGTTTCAATATTATTCGCAAGTATTGTTTTTTTATTATTTTCGTTACTATACCTAATTATTCCTTTTCCAAAAGTTTTCCCTCCCTCCTCTTTAAAAATTCCGTATAAGACATTTATATCAATTATTGCAAAAGTATTTGGGAATTTAAAATGTAATATTGCAGAGGCAACTGCAAAGGCAACCCCCTCAAGATACGTTAGGTCTTCAAAAAGTCCTTCTAAAAAGTCCTTATTATTTTTATCTAAATAATCTTTTTCAAGATTTTTACGGATTTTTTTCACTTTTTTACAATCAATATTAAAAGCCTTAGTAATCTTATCCTCCTTGATATGAAAAGGTTTTGTTCCCTTAAAGCAATAAATCCTAAAATAGTCTAAAACGGCATCATTTCCCATATTCTTCAATATAAAATTATATTCTTCACCATAATCTTTTCCCATTCATCGCACCCCCTTAAACAAAATCTTCAATCCCTCTCTATACTTAGCCTTCTGCTCCTCATTAGGACTCTCGGTCACATTATAAATCATATCACAAATTTTAATTATCCTTAATTTTTCATCCTTAGAAATCCCCTCAACATACGCTTGATAATCCTCTTTATCTTTATTGTGAGAAAGAGCCCTAACATAATCCAATACATTTGGGCCTAAAGAATTCAAATCTCTTTCTACATCCTCAAGGGTGTAATTATTATGGTTTTCTTTCTGAAGATTTTCGATAACATCATGTAAATATGCAGCACAAATTAATTCTTCATCTTCAGTCATTTCAGAAACCATTTTAGCAACATCTCTTGGATGTTCAATATATGGAGTTTTATCATCTTTCCTTGTCTCACCTTCATGATATTTTTCTGCTAACTTTCTTGCTTTTTCAGTTATTTCTGTCATAGTTATTGTTTGAATTAGAAGTTTTTAGTGTTTACTATCATTTCTTTTTTACAGAATCCCAGATTAACCATCCAAAACAAAGGAATAATCCTCCTAGAAGGACCCAATGGAGAATAGAATTATTTAATTTTTCTGAGGCATTTATAAAAATAATTATTGAAAAAAGCACTAGCATTCCAATAATGAGATAAGTTTTTTTGTCTTTCATTGTGTTTCTCCAATTTTATCACATAAAACTAAAGCCCGCCATGCAACATTCCCCAATACCCTCTCAGTATCTTCATCTTTTCTTAATTTATTAAATATTTTTTTGTCTTCCTTGGAAAGATTTTTATGAGTATTTTTCATAATTTTATTTAACAAAGATTGTACCCTTTGTTCTTCAGCTTCCATCTCTTTCAATGGTCCATGGGGATTTTCAAGGTCTATTCTTTCCTTCCCTTTCAAAGTCCACCGGCCCAACCCCAAAATATCACCAACCAGATTACAATACGCAAAATCAGAAATATTATCATCTTCCCAATCTGCCAATAAAGACATCAGTTTTTTTGTTTTTTCTTCGGTTAATTTTGGAATATCAGGATCCATAGATTAATCCCGAAAACAGCCTATAAAAAATCTTCTAAATTTCATCATCAACCTGAATATATCCACAGTAAAAATATATTAGAAACAATCCCAGTTCCAATCAATGCAAAAAATACCCACCCTGGCAAAACTTTCCATAGCCAAACAGTTAAGAACATTGATCCTGTCAGTCCTGCAATCATTAACAGCCCAACAATAGCGATAAGTATCATAGGAGCCAACCTTCTTTTTAATCCCATCTTCTTATTAGATTAAGCATCCATCCAGTTATAATATTATGTATCCTACACTAGCCAAAAGCTTTTTCAAAATCTATAGTCTTCTTCTGAATTATTTTATCCTTAAATTTCCTAGTTATCTTGTTATTTGCAATTCTTCCATTATGAATGAAATAAATTCTATCATACTTCTTCACTAATGCGTTAATTATTTCTTTAAAATTATTTAAGTTATCAAAAATTAAAATACCTCTTTCCTTGTCCTTATAAATTTCAATATTGTGATCAATAATCTTTGCCTTATATCCTCTATTTTCGATTTTTTCAATATATCCATTAAGTTTTACTAACTCCTCTCTCATAACCTCTTTTTGCTTCTTTTCTCTTGACTGTTTATTAAACATCTCAAGTATGGCATTTATGTTTCTTCTCTCTGGATGTTTTTCTACACGGCTTATTTTTTTATCTTCAATGATTACATTTTGTGTTTTTTCTCCGTAATCATTGTTCTTACTTTCTCTATCTTTAACAATTTTTTTAAAAAATATCTTATCATCCTCTTTTTCAAAAACAAACTCATCTTTCTTCTCAGGTAAATCCCATGGTATACTTGTTTTATCACAATCCGTAGGTCTTTGTTTCCACACTGCAACACTTGAAGTAGTTTCAAACGGAATATAATCTAAGTTTAAAATAGTCTTTTCCATGCTATTAATTTTATTTTGGATTATAGTAAAATCATTGGAGTCTATAGATACCAACCCTGCTTCAAACAATGAGCTCCAAGAATTAGTAGTCATGTTCAGCGAAGAGATTAAGGATTTTTTTTGAGAATGGAATAGGTAAGTTTTAGAATGTATAGTTTCTCTATTGAATCTTATAGAAAGATTTTCTCCAAAGTCCCCTTGTTTCAAAAATAGATAAGTTCTCTTAGAAAAAGCATTATCCTCCCCCTTAGCCCAATTGTTGCTTAATTCAATGGTTAAATCTACATTGTTTATATTCCAATCTTTAATTTTCTCGACAATATCTACATTAAATAATTGCAAGGGCATTAGAATCGTCAGCCCGTCCATTTCTTGTCGAAGTAATCTTTTTATAATAAGTGGCAAATTGTTATTCAGAGACCCTGAGTAAACCACGTCAGAGCCCTTACTTTCTTCCCTTATATCTTTGTTCTCGATAAGAGATTTTACCAAAGAATATGCCTCCTTGATGTTTTCTTTTTTCTTAGATACAATGTTTGTTTCTAATGCTCGACACAATGAAAAATCATCAAGATTAGATGACCCAATTAAAATTTTAGATTTATCACGAACCATTATTTTTGAATGGTTTTTAGAGCAAACAATTATTTTTAAATTCAAGCTATGCTTGGAAAAAAACTTTTTTGCATTATATTTCTTATCTTTTTCCCTCGCAGTTATAATAGTCACGCCAATAGGCTTGTCTCTTATTGGAGTAAATAATTCGATTAGGGTTTTATCAGAAAAGACGTTAGTAGTCATAAATAATTCTTTTTCAGTATTCGCGATGAATCCTTCAAATAATGATAGGCTATCTGTAGATATTGAAGCCCCGCATTTAACATCTTTTATAGGAATAATTTTTTGGGATCTTATTACCTTGTAAAAAGAATCTATCTCTTCTTGCGTAATCTCTTTTACCTTCTCCTCTTTGAACTTTTGTGTAGCTTTTTTCATAGCTACCGACATTTTCTTTGCCATTGATGTATTTTTATTCTGGGAATGGATGTCACTATTTTCTACTTCAGAGAAACTTCCGAATTGTGTATTGGTATGGTTTGAGTGATATTCGATTGAATTATCAACCCATGAATGATTATCTTTTTTAGTATCCTTATCAGCGACATGAAGTATAAGATAAAAAACTATAATATATGCGAATATTGTTAATGTAATTTGCGGGGAGATAAACATGAAAAAAATGAAAAGAAAAAAGAAAATCCACCCTTTAGAAATTTTATCTTTACCCATCACAATTCAGACTTAAACAAGTTTAATAAATTTATCCCAACAAAACTTAAATAGTTCTTCAATCTCTAAGCATCATGCTAATAAAAAAATCCGAAGCAAAAGAACACCAAAATTCCCCCGACTGCACC
>CAYPPP010000054.1:0-4017 GCA_964412645.1 uncultured Candidatus Saccharibacteria bacterium | reverse complement strand
AATTGTAATTAAATAAATTTATGAATATGAAAAATGATTATAAAGAAAAATTTTATAAAATATTAAAAAAGGACTTTCGTCTTTGGGATAAGAAGAAGAAAGAATCCAATGAAATACTTCTGAAAGATTTAATTGATAGGCTAGATAAAAAGTTTATTGGGTTACTCCTTAGCGATAAAGAAATAAAAGAAAAGTTTTTTATTAAAGTTAAAAATGTTTATGTCCTAAAACAAAATGAGCTCAAGTTTTTTATAGACGAAAACAAATTAGATAATTCTTATACTCAATATAAAAATAGAATTGGATTAAGGGTTGGCAACAAGCTCCTTTCGGAAAGAGACGAGGTTGTTTTAGATTGGCCTTTCAAGGATTGTGTGCTTAAAGGTGGAATGACCAAGGAAGATCAAAAAAGAAAAGAAATCTTCTTCAATGAAGTTTTGGCGAAAGATGAAATTGACCGGCTTTTTGATTCAAAAGCGTTAGTTAATTGGAAAAGATACAATACCAAAGGCGAAGAAAAAATAAAAGAACTCAAAAGAGATAAAGACGGCACAATCCGGGAAAACCTGATTATTAAAGGTAATAATTTACTTGCTCTGCATAGTTTAAAAGAACAATTTGCAGGAAAGGTAAAATTGGTTTATATTGATCCTCCGTATAATACAAAGAATGCTTCGCTTGGTTATAATGATAGTTTTAACCATTCTTCGTGGTTGGTTTTTATGAAGAATAGATTAGAAATAGCGAAAGATTTGTTAACTAGTGACGGAAGCATTTATATAAATATAGATTATAATGAGGCACATTATTTGAAAATTTTAATGGATGAAATTTTTGGTAGGAAAAGTTTTCAAAGAGAAATTATTTGGAGAATAGGATGGTTGTCAGGTTATAAAACAATAGCAAAAAATTATATAAGAAATCACGATACGATACTATTTTATACAAAGGATCCAAATAATTTTGTTTTCGACAAGGCGTATAACACATTCAAAGATTATACAGATCGATTTAATGCTGATAGTAAAAAACAGATACTAGAGAAATTAGAACAATTGAAATTAGGCAAAAAAGATAGAGAAGAATTTTTTAAATATATTTCCGGAGTTGGCTTACCTAAAAAGTATCCATTAGAAGATACATGGAATTCGTCTATATATGACAAACTGAATAGTGTTGCGGTTGTTTCCTACTCTGGAGAAAAAGTATCCAAGATGCTAGGGGTAGAAGAAATAAAAGGTCAGAAGCCTGAGAAATTACTTCAAAGAATAATTGAGGTTTCAACAAATGAAAATGATATTGTGCTAGATTATCATATTGGTACCGGAACAACTTGCGCTGTCGCCCATAAGTTGAATAGGCAATATATAGGCATTGAGCAGATGGATTACATACAAAACACAGCAGTGGCCAGACTAAATGAAGTTATTAAGGGCGAAAGGTCGGGCATTTCAGCATCTATTAATTGGAAGGGTGGCGGGGACTTTATATACCTTGAGCTTGCCAAATGGAACCAAGAAGCGAAAGAAAAAATACTAAAAGCGAAAAGCTTAAAAGAGTTAGAAAAACTTTTTAATGAGCTTTATGAACGATACTTCCTAAATTACAATATAAAAACAAAAGAATTTAAGGAAAAGATTATTAAAGAAGAAGGATTTAAAGAGCTTAGTTTAGCTAAACAGAAAAAACTTTTTGTTGAAATGTTGGATATGAATCAAATGTATGTGAATTTCAGTGAAAGGACAGACAAGAAATATAATCTTTCTAAAGAGGATATTGCTTTAAGCGAAGAATTTTATAACTCCAGAAAATAAGCATGGACGAACAAATATTACAACAGGCCATTGAATCAGAAATAGGGCGGAAAAATATTTCTAAGATTGATATCCCAGAATATATTACAAGCAATCTCAAACACAGTTTTTGGTATTGGCAACAGAAAGCTCTGCAGTATTTTTTTGCCTTTGACGATCCGGAATATGGGTTTGAAAAATTAGAAGATGGACCTGTCCATCTTATGTTTAATATGGCCACAGGCACTGGCAAAACCATGCTTATGGCTGCGATGATATTGTATTACTACAAAAAAGGCTATAGGCATTTTATTTTTTTTGTAAACCAAAATAATATTATTGATAAAACTGAGAATAATTTTATCAATAAAAATCATACTAAATATCTTTTCCGGCAGAACATTGTAATTGATGACAATATCGTTAATATTCGTAAAGTTGAAACATTTGACGACACAGATGATATCCAGATTAGATTTACCTCAACTCATAAACTTCATAATGCAGTTTACCTGACAAAGGAAAATGAAATTACTTTGGGGGATCTGCAAAAAAGAAATTTGATAATGATCGGTGACGAAGCCCATCATCTTAACGCTTTAACTATGAGAAATGGTCAGGCAGAAATGGATTTACCTCTTAAATTAAAAGAAGGCGCTAGCGAAAAAGATATTGAAAGAAGCTGGGAAAATACTGTATTGAATAAAATTTTGAGGAGAGGGAATAGTAAACAGGATATAGATAATAAAAATGTATTGCTGGAATTCACCGCAACCATACCTAAGAATAAAGAAGTTAGAAAAAAATATAGCAATAAAACTATTTATAAGTTTGAGCTTGCTGATTTTTTAGATGCTGGCTATACCAAAGAAATTAACCTCATTTCTACTTCGCTGAAAAAGAAAGAGAAGATTTTGCTTGCTTTACTTTTTAGTTGGTATCGTCATCGGATTGCTCTTAAAAATAGCATTGCTAATTTTAAACCGGTCATACTTTTCAGAAGTAAGTTTATTGAAGAATCAAAAGAAGATTATAAATTATTTCTATCTCTTGTTGCCGGATTAGAGCCTGCTGATTTTAATTTTTTAAAAAACATTGAAAGCAATATAAAACAAGATCAATCTAGTTTGTTTAAGGTTTACGAACAGGGCAAGAGTCGCATTAAGCAAATGCTCCGATTTATCAAAGAAGAAAAAATTAGCATCCGGGAAATTGTATGCTTTATTAAAGATGAGTTTGCTGAAAGAAACTGTATTATTACTAATTCAAAAGATAATAAAGCAACGACTAAAGAAAAAACGACAGCGAAGCAAGAGCAGTTACTTAACAGTTTAGAAGATAAAAACAATCATATCCGTGCAATTTTTACCGTTAAAAGACTTACGGAGGGTTGGGATGTGTTAAATCTTTTTGACATTGTTCGTCTTTATGAAGGTAGAGATGAAAGCCATAGGGATGGAACCAGGGTTGCTGGGCAAGCTACTGTCCAAGAAATTCAGTTAATTGGAAGAGGTATTCGCTATTTTCCATTTGAATATAATGATTGCGACAAGAACAAAAGAAAATTTGACGATGAACTAGAAAATCCGATTAGAGTATTAGAAGAATTTTATTATCATAGCGATGACGATCTTCGTTATATTGATGAATTAAAGAGAGAGCTTAAAAATAAAGGATTTATTCAAGACAACCGGGAAGTAAAAAGATTTGCATTGAAAGATGAATTTAGGCAAAGCGATTTTTTTAAGGAAATAAAAATTTGGAAAAATAGAAAGATAAATAATCCAGAAAAAAGAAAGAGAACTCTTGTGGAATTGGAAAAAGAATTTCCTCCCTTTGAACACAAAACAAAAGAATTGGCGATAAAAGAGGAACAAGTTATTTTAGATAAAGACGAAGACGAAATTTTAATGGAGAGCTTAAAGAAAGATAGAAAAACAATACACAAAAGATTTAAGGATTTTATAAAACACGACAAGCATATTGTTGAAAAAGCAATCAATAAGAAGGCAACAAAAGATTTGTCGCTGTTGCGTTTTGATAATTTGAAGAATGAATTAAACCTGAACAGCGTTGATGAAATTTTATCAGATAATTTTATTGGCAATTTCAAGATTAATATTATTACTTCAAAAGACAAAAAGAATCTTCAAGATATTAGTAATGAAGAAAAGCTGGATTTGCTTTTAGATTTCTTTGATGACTTTATAAAAAAACTTAAAGA
>CAYPPP010000053.1:0-4283 GCA_964412645.1 uncultured Candidatus Saccharibacteria bacterium | reverse complement strand
AAATGCCTTGCGCCTTGATCTTGCTTAATTCTGTTATGAATAATTTTATTCCTTATGTAGTCTGAGTATGGCGCTTTTTTCTTTAGTAAAAAGATTTTTTTAAAGTTTTCTACATCAACCGCCTTGACTACTTTTTTGTCATAGTTTTCCCGCGCGGGACCGAGTCCGCGAATATACTGGCTAAAACAATAAGAACAATTAAATCCGCAATTACTGTATTGATCAAAAGTCAGCGGTAGCGCACACTCCAAAACTTCACTGGTTATCCTTGGACTATTGTAAGGTTCTAATTTCATTTTTTTATTAACTCAATCAGCTTCTTTATGTCCAACTCAGCTTCTCTATTAGTCTTAAAGGTTTCTTTTATTAGCTTGTACTGCTCAAAGGTTTCAACATAAAAAGCCACCTTTTTTTTCTTGACAGATATCTCTGGTTTTTCAACTGGTATTTCTACCCTTTCGTTTCTGGCAAAAAGTTCTTTTAATTCTTCATCGCTTTTAATCTCCTCGTTATTGTAACTTAGATCATACTGTACGTTTAACATTTCCAATTCGTAATCGTCAAAGCCACTTAATTTTATCTCTGGGTAATCTTTCATTTCTCGTACTAATGCCGTCAATTTTTCTTCATCCCAACTTCCAACAATTTTATTGAGCGCGAGATTTAAAATCTTTTCGCGCCTCTTATCCAAGTCAACAATAATGCAAGGCACTTCTGTCCAGCCCAAATCTTTTGCAACCTTTAATCTTTGGTGTCCACCAATTACGGTCATATCTTTATTGACTATTATCGGCTCAACCATATCAAATGATTTTACTGATTCTTTAAGGTTTTCCAGTTCTTCTTCGCTCATCACTCTTGGATTGTATTCGGCTACCATTAAGAGTTCTATTTTAATTTTTTGTATTTGCATTTTTTTTATCTTTATTCGTTACAATTACTTGCGGTCTTTTTCTTATTTCTACTACTGGGACAAGGATCACTTCGTACTTATCCAGCAATTTCGCTAAGTCACGATTGAACTCTTGCTTTGTTTTTTCCTCGTTTTCTTGCTCAGCTTTTTGGTTATGTTTGAACCACTTTTTTTTAGACATAGTTTTTTCAGGCAAAATAAAATTAGATATTTAATATATCTAATTATCAAATTAAATTTATTTATTTTTATTTCTTTTTCTACTGGAGTTATGACTTGTTTTAATTTTTTCTCAATTTTCATTGTAGGTTTTTGATATTTGTACTGGTCGGTATGTTTC
The DNA here is from genome assembly GCA_964412645.1 of uncultured Candidatus Saccharibacteria bacterium. Lineage (GTDB taxonomy): Bacteria > Patescibacteriota > Minisyncoccia > JBAYJV01 > JBAYJV01 > CAYNNF01. The sequence goes on along the minus strand of CAYPPP010000053.1, from coordinate 3,030 downwards.
AAGAACAAAAAGAATTTTTTTCTGGTTCGTTTGCACGCTTCTCTTTTTTCGTTAATCCGTTGCCTTATCAGATATTTTTCTCTTTTTGATTTTTTTCTCATAAATACTATTTTAACATCTTTTCTAATATTTTCATATCGGCTATTAGTTTTCTAAGTCGCCAAGACATTTCCCGATCGGGTTCTTTTATCATTGGCTCTTTGTCTTTTTTAAGAAGTTTCAGAAACTCCCAAAAATCTATTACTGCATATATTTCAGGTCTTGCCTCCGAGGTTCTTGGGTCTCTGAAAACCAGCGCCCATTTCTCGGGATCATAGTTGCCAATCTTTGCTTGGCTCTTAGCTTGATCTACCCACTTGTTTATTTTTATTGTGGCTTGGTTCTTTGCTTCAATTAAAAATGGTAAATTTGCAGCTATATCTCCTTTTCTTAATCCCGATCCACTCCCACTTTCACGCCTTGCTAATCCCAATCCCATATCTTCAATCTCTTTTGCTATTAATTTTTCAAAGCGCTTGCCTTTTTCTATTCTTGATTTTGAGTTCATATTTCATTTTGATAAGCATATTCACCGTAAAGTTCTTCTGCTCTTTTATTGTATTCTAAAGCAGCATCAATTTCGTTTTTAAAGCCACCGCGAAACGGCTTAAATCCTTTTCTATAAACCCTTGCTTCCCATTGTTTGCTTCTTGGGTTCCAAGAAACGCCCTTATATTGTGAGCTTGGTAATCTTCCAGCGTGTAGTTTTCTTTTTCTCGCACGATTTGATCCAATACTTGTCTTTGCTACAAATATATTCTCTTTTCTACAATCTAATCCGTTGCGGTTTTCGTGAAGAAAAACGCATCCCTTTTGTTTATTAAGAATAAAATATTCTATATGGATGCCTATGTGTTGCCCTTTAATGTTTATTGTTCGTAATGCTCTATATCCACCACATTTATTATCCTTGCAGGCTTGCCATACAAATCTTGAAAGATAGGCATAATCTTCATCGTCAACTATCACATATTTGCCTTTTGTTAAAGGTATTTTTTTCATTTATCTGTTTAATAACAAGCCCAAATGATTTAAGGAAAACCACAGAAACAATATCACTATTCCTAATACGACTAATGCAATAATGAATAATGCGAAGTTAGGTTTTGGCGGTTTCTCATCTTTCAAAAAATTGCCTACTTCAAAATGTTTCATAAAATTATACTCGGTCTAAAAAATAAAGTTACTATTGTTGCTATGAATACCCAGAAAAGTATCCAGCCGAGCCGTACCCTGATCTTGTGCATTTCTCTTAGCGTTTCTATTGCTATTTCTTTTTCGGTTTTACCCTCGCATTGTTTATAAAAATTACGCATTTCTAACATAGTTTTTTTACACTAATTAAATAACATATAGTTATGTATCAGCCACCGAGCGGAGAAAGTACCACTCCTTAGAAAATGTAACTCTTGAAAAATAATATTGTTTGTCGTGTTTGTGCTTTCAATGAATAATCATCGTTTGCTATGTTTTCGGAAAGAGTAAACCAATGCCTCTTTTTAACATAGCTTCGGTGGCTGGTATATAACTGTAAGCTGGCTCTTAGCGGCAATGTAGGGTAAAAACAAACCCTAATACTAAGCATTTAAGGGCGAAAGGTTCGCCGACACCCACCAGCAATTAATTTTTTAATGTACCTTTTAAGGAAAAAATGTTTGCCCGCTTTTGTTATCCTTACTTGATCTGAATAATATTCTTCACCGTCAAAGTATATTTTGATATTCTCTCCAGAGTGAATTGTCTTTTTTGCAATTAGAATTATTTTTATTTTTATTTTCATTTTGTTTTCTCACTAACCAATGAAGATAAAGAACTTCTTTTATGAGCCATTTACAAAGTGCTATTAAATGTTTTCGGCTCATTATTTTATTCTCGGCTGTTTTTTTTGCGTCAAATGCAAACTGACTTAATCGCTTGTTAGCAAATCTTTTGTTTTGTTCCCGCTCCCAAGCAAACCAAATCCTTGATTTAACTATTTCTACATAATCCTGACTACTTAATTTATCTTGCTCTGTATCCTTTTTATTTTTTATAGGCATATCAGAGCAGATCTAACAAGCAACGAGGTCGTTGTCCTGCGGGTTGTGCCACCACAGACAGCCTACAGATCTGCTCAAATATATTTACAACTTTTTTTTACTAAGTTTTGCATATCTAATTTTTGTTAGCGCCTCTGTTACTATTTGTCTTACTCGTGCCTTTGTAACTCCAATCTCTTTTGAGATTTCTTCTAATGTATAAATTATACCGTCATCAAAACCGAAACGCATAGATAACATTTTCTTTTCTCTTGCAGATAATAATTCCTCAACTAATATATCTAAAAAAAGACAATAATATCTGATCCTTTCTTTTCTGTTTTTTTCTTTTAACTTTGCAATTTCTATTTGATCTGACTTCATTTTTCTTAATGCCTTAACCATTTCTTTTCTTAATTGCTTAACTTCTGGATTTAGTTTCATTTTTTTGTGGATTACTAATTAAATTAATGTTTATGTTCTTTGGAAATTTGAGCCCGATGTGCATATCGTTGGGAAAGTCCTCGCTAAACCAACACAGGATTTTTTTGTCTTTCATCATTTGCCATAATATTTTATCCGCTCGTTCGGGAATGGGACCTGTTTGTTTAACTAATTTATCCCGCAATAGTTTAAAGGTTTTCCACTTCAGCTTATAGTCCAGTAAATAAATTGTTTTCTTTTTCTTCATTTTAGTTTGAAAATCCCGCGTGGGTAATAACTCATATCAGGCAATTTATCATATTGCATACTCCACTTAGCCCCAAAAGTATCAAACATTATTTTTCTTGCCTCGTTTGAGCTCTTGGCTTTAATCTCTACTACGCAATCTTTGTCATAGGTTCTACCGCCGTAAGCGTGAGTGTGAGATTGTCCGAATGTAAAGTAAAATGTTTTCATATTTATATTACACAAGTAATTCTTTATATCTATCTAAATTAATAAATCTTGTTTTAATCTTTCTTTAGCGATT
>CAYPPP010000052.1:0-4348 GCA_964412645.1 uncultured Candidatus Saccharibacteria bacterium | reverse complement strand
GAATGATTTTATGGAAGTTGAAACGCCAATTTTGCAAAATCAGGCAGGAGGAGCTTTGGCGCGTCCTTTTAAAACCAAGCTTAATGCTTTAAATATTGAGCTTTATTTGAGAATTGCTCCTGAACTTTATCACAAAAGATTAATTATTGGCGGACTTGATAAAATTTATGAAATTGGCAAATGTTTTCGCAATGAGGGCATTGATTCTTCCCACAATCCTGAGTTTACAGAGCTTGAATTTTATTGGGCTTATTCTAACTATGAAAAACTTATGGATTTTACGGAAAATATGTTCCGTAAAATTTTTAAAGTTTTTTCTGGAGAAGATTTGTCAAAAAAACTTAGCAAATATTTTAATAATTCATTACCGCGATTAGAATATAGGAATATTTTAAAAGGCATGGTGGGAATAGATTGTGATAAAACAAACAAGAAAGAGCTTCAAGCGCTTCTCAAGAAAGAAGGAGTGGTAAAAACCAAAGAGGGAGACAAATGGACGCTGATTGATGAAGTTTTTAAGAAAATTTGCCTTAAAAAAATAGATTATCCCTTTTTTCTAATTCATCATCCCTTACCTATTTCGCCACTAGCTAAAAAAATAGAAAAAGACGATAAAACGGCAGCCCGTTTTCAACTGATTATTAAAGGATTAGAAATAGTCAATGCTTATTCAGAGTTGAACGATCCCTTAGAACAAAAAGAAAGATTTGAAAATCAGAGAAAACGCGCTCAAGAAGGTGAAAAAGAAACTCATCCTTATGACAAAGATTTTATAGAAGCGCTTGAATATGGAATGCCCCCGACCGCAGGATGGGGAATGGGAATAGATAGACTAGTAGCATTATTGACGAATAGTTCAAGTCTAAAGGAAGTAATTCTTTTTCCCTTAATGAGACCAAAGGATTAATTTTAAATTTTTTCAAACCATGTTAGATATTAATTTTATCCGTGAAAATAAACAATTAGTTAAAGAATCCTTTAAAAAAAGGAAAGTTGATATTAACGTGGAAACCATGTTAGATATTGACGAGAAATGGAGAAATTTGACTCATGATATTGAAGAATTGAGAAAAGAAAAAAACAACATTAGCGCAATGGGAGAAAAGAAAGATATTGAAAAAGCAAAATCCATCAAAGCTATTTTATCAAAAAAAGAACCAGAGCTTAAACAAATCAAATTTGAATTAGACAAACTTATTCTTTCTTTACCAAACATTCCTGACGCTGAAGTTCCTAAAGGGGAAGGAGAAGAAGACAATCAAGTTATTCGTAAATGGGGTGAGCCGAGAAAATTTGATTTTTCCTTCAAAGATCACAAAATTCTTGCCGAAGCATTAGATATTATTGATATAAAAAGAGGAACAAAGGTCTCTGGCAACGGATTCTATTATTTAAAAAACGAAGGCGCACTTTTAGAAATGGCTCTTATGCGCTTTGCTCTTGATAAAGCGCAAAGGCAAGGATTTCATTATTTAACTGTTCCTAATTTAGTTAAAGAGGAGGCAATGATAGGAACAGGATTTTTTCCAGCTGATGAAAATGAGGTCTATAAAATCAACAAAGACAAACTTTATCTAGCCGGAACAGCAGAAGTGGGATTGGCATCTTATCGTTCCAATGAAATTATTGACGAGAACGAACTGCCTCTTTACTATGTGTCATTTTCTACTTGTTTTAGAAGAGAGGCGGGCGCTTATGGAAAAACAGCAAAAGGTGTTTTTAGAGTACATCAATTTAACAAAGTAGAGCTTTTTGTTATCTGTAAGCCCGATCAAGCTGAAAAAGAGCATCAGAAACTTGTTCATCTGAGCGAAGAAATACTGCAAGATTTAAAGTTGCCCTACGAGGTAGTGATAAACTGCTTGGGAGATCTCGGATTTCCCAATAAGAAGCGCTATGATATTAACACATGGATGCCTTATTGGAATGGATATCGTGAAACCCATTCTGCTTCAAATGATGGTGATTTTCAAGCGCGTCGTTTGAAAATACGTTACCGCGCTAAAGAAGGCGGAATTCAATATTGTAACACATTAAACAATACAGCATTAGCAAGTCCAAGAATTATGGTCGCAATCCTTGAGAATTATCAGCAAGAAGATGGTTCTATCAAAATACCTGATATTTTGTGTCAATACCTTCCCTTTAAGGAAATCCGCCGTCAGTCATGAAGACTTTATATTCCGAAATTTTACTTTTTTTCTTAATAATTGTCCTTTTATTAGTTGAGACAAGAATTGTTTTGGATGATAATCTTTTTTCAGAGGCTTCCTTGAATAAAATTGCTGTCATTTTTAGATTAACAAAAAATCAAACTAGAAAAATTCCCTCAGCAATCGCAGTAAGTAAAGAAAACTTTAATCAGGCAATGCTCCACGAAAGAAAAACTACAGAGAATTATTATCCAAGGCGCGATTGGTCCGTTGAAGACCCTAATATATCAGCTTCATCAGTTTTAGTTTACGATTTAAATCAAGAAAAAGCTCTCTTCGAAAAAAAAATTACTCAAAGTTTTCCCGTTGCTAGCCTAACTAAATTAATTGCGGGCATTGTAGTTAGCGAAAACAAGGATTACTTTAGAGACTGGCTCAGTTTTAAAAAGGAAGATTTGTCTGTTGAAGGGCATAGAGATATTTTTCAAGAGAATGAAGAATATAAAGTAAAAGATCTTTTAGCCGCTTCTCTGATTAGTTCTAGTAACGAGGCCGTTTCTTTGTTGGCACGATCTTTGGAGTCCGAGCTAATCAAACAAGGAAAGGATGGAAATTTCGTTGAATTAATGAATCTTAAATCAGCTAAAATAGGGCTTTCTGATACGCACTTTTCTAATCCAGTCGGTTTTGATGGCGACAATTTCTCCAGCGCCTGGGACTTATTAAAAATAACGCGCGCGCTCTTGAAAGAAAACAATAGAATATTCCGAGATTCTGTTCTCGAAACTAAATCAATCTTCTCTCGTGCGGGCAGAAAAGTTAATCTTTATAATACCAATAAACTTTTAGAGAAAAATCATAGCGATATTTTAATCAGTAAAACAGGTCATACTGACTTAGCTCAAGGATGTATGTTAATTGTTAAAAATTTTTCTCAAGATCAAGTTGTTCTAATTATATTAGGTTCATTAAATCGCGCGATAGAAATGGAAAAATTAATTAACTGGACAAATAAAGCGTATATTTTTGAATAAAAAACATAAATGGATGATTTAACTCTACAAATCATTAGGCTAATTATTACAGTAGTGGCGAGTTTTCTTGTGGCGCTTTTTTTTACTCCGCTTTTGGGAAGTTTTTTGCGCCGTCATAAATTAGTTAAAAAAATTTCACGGAGCAATGTGCCGATTTTTATGAAACTTCACAAAAAGAAGGAAGGCACGCCTACGATGGGAGGAAGTGTGGTTTGGGGAACAGTTGTAATTATCATGGCAATGTTTGGGTTAATTGCTAAATTGGGGCAGGGGACTTTTTTGGAAAATATTAATTTTTTTTCTCGGGCAGAAACACTTCTGCCTCTCGGATCAATGCTAGCTTGCGCACTTTTGGGAATGATTGACGATGTTTTTGGTATTCTGGGAATAGGCATTAGAGGTGGGGGGCTAAGAGTAAGAGAAAAAATTATTCTCTATACGATGGTAGCAGGTTTCGGCGCTTGGTGGTTTTATTATAAACTTGGATGGGATCTTATTAGCTTACCTTTTTTAGGTAATTTTTACATCAGCTTTTGGTATATCCCTGTCTTTATCTTTATTATAGTGGCAACCACATTTTCAACAAATGAGACCGATGGACTTGATGGTTTAGCGAGTGGCGTACTGATGATTGCTTTTATCTCCCTTGGCGTGATTGCTTTTATTCAAGGCAGGATGGATTTGGCAGCCTTTTGCGGGGCGATCATTGGAGCGCTTTTAGCTTTTCTTTGGTACAATATTTATCCTGCTATGTTTTTTATGGGAGATACTGGTTCAATGAGTTTAGGAGTGACCTTGGGAATCATAGCTATGTTAACAAACACCGCCCTCATTTTACCTTTGATTGCTTTTATTTTAGTTCTTGAGTCTTCATCTGTGATCTTGCAAGTAAGCTCTAAGAAAATATTTGGGCGAAAAATTTTTCTTTCTACCCCGATTCATCACCATTTTGAAGCTAAAGGATGGCATGAATCAAAAGTTACAATGAGATTTTGGATTTTAGCCGGAGTAATGGCCTCTATTGGATTAATTATTTATCTTTTAGGTTATCACTAATAAAATGTTTGGCATTTTTGATTCAGGTGTTGGCGGATTAAGCGTTGTTGCTCTGCTCAAAAAAAGGTTTGCTGAGGCAGGCTTTATTTATTTAGGCGACACAGA
>CAYPPP010000051.1:0-4722 GCA_964412645.1 uncultured Candidatus Saccharibacteria bacterium | reverse complement strand
TAAAAAAGGTAAAATTGAAATTAAAAAAGCATAATTTGTTAGTTTTGTAGATTAACAATAAAATTAAATTGAATTATGTTAAAAATATTGGTTTTAGGTGCGAAGGGTATGTTGGGACAGGTTATTGTTCAAGAATTTTTTGATGATAAGAAATATAAAGTTATTGCTTGGGATAAGGAAGATTTAGATATTATGGATGGCCAGAAAGCTATAAGAGCTATAAGGGTCGTAATGCCAAATATAGTCATTAATACGGCGGCTTATACTGATGTTGATGGAGCTGAGTCCAATAAAGAAACAGCAATGAAAATCAACGGCAGGGCCGTCGGTTTTTTAGCGAAAGCGTCTAAAGAAATAGGCGCTATTTTTATTCATATAAGCACTGACTATGTTTTTAGAGGCAATAAAAAAGATGGCTATAAAGAAGATGATGTTCCTCAAAATTCATTAAATATTTATGGAAAATCAAAATTACTTGGCGAAAAATTATTATTGAAAGAAGGCAAAAGTGGACTTGAATATTATTTAATTAGAACCTCATGGTTGTTTGGTCACAATGGAAAAAATTTCGTGAGTACTATATTAGAACTAACAAAAAACCAGAATGAACTGCAAGTTATAAATGATCAATGTGGCAAGCCGACCTACGTCAAAGATCTTTCTAAAATGATAAAATATATGATAGAATCTAAAGTAGATTCAGGTATTTATCATTTTACAAACGAGCTGCGCCAAACATGGTATGGCTTTGCTAAATTAATTTTTAAACTCAAAAAAGAAATTACTCCAAAGTTTGAAATACCTAAAATAGTTCCCGTAAAAACTAAACAATTTCCAAGGCCAGCAAAACGGCCAAAATACTCAGTTCTTTTAAATACCAAATTACCTAAAGGAAGAGATGTTGAGGATGCGCTAAGAGAATACTTGAAGGGTTAGAAAGAACAGAAAGTAATAAAGCTATAAGGGCCGTAAAGCCGGAAAGCTTCTTTTTTTAAATTTTAAATTGTGATAAAATAAGCTTACAAAATGTAAAACATGCAACCTAAAATATGAAATATATTAGTTTTAAAAATACCATATTTTTATTAGCACTTTTAGTGTTTATTTTTTTGCCACATATAATTTTAGCCGAAATGCCACCAGCTCCGCCCAATGACAATAATACAGATAATGATAATAATAATATTTGGCAGAACGAGAAATTGGGTATATATCTTGAATATCCTGACTCATGGACGCTTCTTAATTCTTCTACCGAAGGCGCAATGGGATTAAAATTTTTAGGTGGGAAAATGCTTACTTCAAATAACTTGCCGACATATACATATGCTGACAATACGCCCTGGTCGTTTGTTATCATTGAAGTATTAGAACGTAGTGGTCAATTTGAAATTGCCGGTACAAATATTATTCAATTAGATGGCAGCACCTATGAATACTTTAATAATCCCTATGAAATTAAAAATGGTCAGAAGCATTGGATTCCGACGGTTAAGATTTTTAACGCTCATAATTTCAATTGGAGCGACATCCAAGTTGTTTCAGAAAATCAGTTAAATTCTTATCCTCGCGCAAAATTATTAAGGGCAACTGGCGATAAAAAGGTATATTATCTAACCGAATCTGGCATGGTTCGGCACATTCCTTCAGCAGAAGTTTTTAATTCTTACGGTAATAATTGGGAAGATATTTTTGAAGTTAGTCATGATGAACTCAACTCTTATGAACCAAACCAACTTATTCGTGCTGAAGGAGATTATAAGGTTTATTTATTAGAAAATGGTGCAAAGAAGTGGATTCAGACCGCAGAAGAATTTAATAATAGGAATTATAATTGGTCCAAAATCGCACCAGTTAATCAAGCAGAAATTAATTATTATTTAGAAGGAACAACTACGGATAGCTCATTAAATCAGACAGATAAGCAAAGTTCCCCCGTAAAAGATAATTCACAAGAAATTCAGTGTGTAAATGAATGTTCGGTTAAAGGAATTAAACGATGTTCTGGTAGCGCTTATCAGATATGTGAAAATTACGATGAAGATTTATGTTTAGAGTGGAGTTCAACAATTAATTGTCCTTCAAATGCTATCTGTCAAGATGGAAATTGTATTCAACAAAAATGTAGCGATGGCACTTCTTATAATCAATGTTCAACTAATAAACCACTGTACTGTGATAATGGAAGCTTGATTAATAAATGTTCTATCTGTGGCTGTCCTTCTGGCGAAGAGTCCCAATCTGACGAAAGTTGCGCTATTGTTGAAGTTATTACCTGTACTGATTCTGATGGCGGAATTAACGAATGGGTTGACGGAAAAACAACGTACGAAAGCGGGCTTCATAGGGATAGTTGTGAAGGTACTGACACTGACTATATAAAATGGACTACTCTTCAAGAATGGTATTGCACTTCTGACGGGGTTGCGAAGTATGAATTTATTGAATGTAGCAATGGGTGCATTGATGGGGTATGTAAAAAATCAACCGGGAATGATTCTTCTACCGGTGTAATTTGCGTTGATTCAGATAATGGAAAAGACTATTATACTTATGGAAATGTAGAACACAGTGACGGTAGCGCTACTGCTGCTGATTACTGTGAAAGCGGTACAGTGCTAAAAGAAAATTACTGTGATAATGGTTACTATGCTTATGAGTTTTATACCTGTCCTAATGGTTGTCATCTTGGTGTTTGTTTATAAATATAGGCTGAGAATACACAATATTAAAAAATAAGGTAGTAGTGAAAAATTTATTATTATCAAAGAAAAACCTTTAAATCTAAACACATTTACAAATTCTAGAAAAATCAAGTTTAATTATTCTCAATAGAATGAAAAACTTTCTTTTTATTTTGTTTATTATTTTAATTGTCGGAGGGGGGCTTTTTTTATATTCAGAAAAAGCGGGCTGGGATTATAAAAATATTGTAAACGGAGATAAGATTTTAGAAATAAATGATACTAAAGAAAGCTTAACTTTAATTTTTGTTGGTGATATTATGCTGTCTCGCGCCGTTGGCAATAAAATGGAAAAAGAAAATGATTGGACATGGCCTTTTCTCAAGATAAGCGATTGGCTTAAAAATGCAGATATTACCTTTGGAAATCTTGAAGGACCAATATCAGATAAAGGAATGAATGTTGGATCTATTTATTCATTTAGGGCTGATCTGCGAAGCATTGAAGGGCTTGAATATGCAGGATTTGACATATTATCTGTTGCCAATAACCATATGGGCGATTGGGCTGCGCCTGCTTTTGAAGATACTTTAGAAATATTAAAAAAAGCGGACATTGATTATATTGGCGGAGGACACAATCAAGAAGAAGCATACGCTCCTCTGAGAAAAAAAGTAAATGGTACAAAATTTTGTTTTTTTGCCTATACTGATTTGGGACCAAGATCGTTTGAAGCAGGAATTAATAGTCCCGGTATGGCATTCTTAGACATTGAATCAGCTCAAAAAGATATTGAAAGATATGAGAAAAATTGTGATCTCAGCATTGTTTCTCTCCATTTTGGTGAAGAATATAAGGAGAAAGCAACATCAAGACAAAAAACGGTTGCTAAAGCATTAGTGAACGCGGGGGCTGACTTAATTATAGGCCATCATTCTCATGTGATTAGTGAAGTTGAAATGATTAATAATGCTTATGTGTATTACGGATTGGGTAATTTTGTCTTTGATCAGATGTTTTCAGAAAAAACTCGCCGAAGCATTGCCTTGGTAATAGAAATCAAGAATAATAGGTTTATCAATGTTGTCCCGCACGAAATATACATTAACGATTTTTTTCAACCAGAACTTTCGTCAGAAAGGAAAAATTAAGTTATCAACAAGATAATTTGGAATTGATGTGTTAAAATTATAAAAGAAGGTCGATTTTAATGTAAGTTTTCACTTAGGCGTTCGTTTACTAATAAAGCAGAGAGAGAAAGATTTTTTATGTTTTAATGAATTTAACTTATGAAGAGTTTTAAAGTTAGTAAAAAACAATCTAAAACTGAGAAAAAAACAAGTTTTCTTTTCTGGTTTGTTTTCGCGGCAGCTACTGTAATAGTTGTTGTAATAATGTTTTATTATCACCAAAACACTATGCGGGTGATTGAAGCGGAAGCAAGTTCTGGTATAATCGTAAATCTTGGAGTTCAACGATAAGTTTTTAAAAAACTTGAAAGTTCTTCTTTCGGGTTTTTTAATTTAAAAAATGTAATGTAATTAATATGTGGTCACTGGGTGGCCATATTTTTTTGAAAAAAAGATTTTTTTAAGGTAAGATAATGTATTATGAAAAAAACTTTATTTAATAAAATTAACTTTTTTAACAAGATCAATAAATCCAAATGGCTTGAGAAATTTAGTCCCATTATTGGTATTGATTTAGGCACAGTTAATAGCCTTGTTTATGTTTCGGGAAAAGGAATTGTTATTAATGAACCATCAGTTGTGGCAATTAATAAAAAAACAGGAAGAATTTTAGCTGTTGGCAAGGAAGCTAAAAAAATGTTGGGAAAAACGCCACCAAATATTTTAGCCATTGAACCTTTAGTTGATGGCGTTATTTCGGACTTTGAGGCAACAGAAAAAATGATTAAGTATTTCATTGATAAAGTTAATAGCCGTTTCTTTAAATTTATAAGCCGACCCCGAGTAATCGTTGCTATTCCTATGAGCGCCACAAACGTTGAACAAAAATCTGCTCAAGACGCTATTAA
>CAYPPP010000050.1:0-5094 GCA_964412645.1 uncultured Candidatus Saccharibacteria bacterium | reverse complement strand
CCTGTAACCGCTGGTTTTGGAGACCAGTGCTCTAGCCAATTGAGCTACGCCCCTATAAATAATTATTGATAATAATTATTTAAGAATCTATTTTTTTGTTTCCTTGTGCAACGTATGTTTTCTGCACCATTTACAGTATTTTTTAAACTCTAATTTCCTTTGAATGGTCTTTTTATTTTTTTGAGTAAAATAATTTACCTTTCCGCATTCTTCGCATTTTAATTTAATTAAATTTTTCTGTGCCATAGATATAGTATTAATTGATAATTATAAGGTTAATAAGCCGGTAACCATTGATTTTTATCGTTCTTTTCGTAAATTGTCAGTTCCGCTCCAAAATAAAGATCCTCTCTTGAAATTAATTCCCACATATCTTTTCCTTGTTTAAAATAAGCCAAAGTTTTCCATGTATTATTCAGCCGTTCTAGTAAAATCCGCCGCACTATATGCCCATCCTCATATTCTACATAAAAATGATCTGCATCTGCAAACTCAAAGCGTCTTGCTTGCCAATTTCCTCCTAAGACTGCTTTCTCGGGAGAAAGATTAGTAATATTTTCAGTAACATAGTTTATTGTTTCTATAAAATGGGGATTAATGTTTTTATTTTCAGGAAATAGAGTTAAGGATTTATCCTCTTCCTTGATTCGCCTTAATCCATAAATGGCCCCAATAATAACTATAATTATGACAACGAAAATGGCTATATTTCTTTTTGGCATATTGAGCCCACGGTCGGAATCGAACCGACGACCTCCTCATTACCAGAGAGGTGCTCTAACCTTCTGAGCTACATGGGCTTTTTCTTTTTTGGGTAGGGAGGGATTTGAACCCCCGTAGTCCGAAGACGCGAGATTTACAGTCTCGTGCATTTGACCGCTCTGCCACCTACCCATGTATATTATCTTGTTAAATTCTCAGTAAACAAAAGCCGACGGAGGGATTTGAACCCACGACCTTCACTTTACAAAAGTGTTGCTCTAGCCACTGAGCTACGTCGGCAAATTTATTTTTCTTCGCATTCTTTTAATAAATCCTTGATTTTTCTATCTCCTGAACCAAGTTTTATGGCTGCCTTAAAACATTCTGCAGCGTAACGATATTTGTTCTGATTATAATAAACCTTGCCCAATTTTTTATAGGCTTCAACATCTTTAGAATCTTCTAATATCTCTGAAATCAGTTTATTTTCTACTTTCTTAATTGCTTCTTTAGAAATTTCAATCTTAGGTAAAGCTGAAGATTTTTTTCTTTCTTGTGTCGCTTTTGTTTTCTCTATAATTTTTTCTTTTGTAAAAAATCTATCCTCTTCTTTTGCCTTTCTGCTCTTTTCTTTTTCTAAGATCTTTCTCTTTTCTATTTTTCTATCGCTCATATCTTTCATAATCTTTATGGCTTTGCCCTTTATGTTCATTAGCTTCTTTAATTTTTTCAAGGGTCTTGTTAAATTTGCTATTTTTATATTCTTCTCTATGGGCTTGTTCGGAAGATTCTCAATAACATCGTTTTCAAAAGAGACATTTTCTGTTCCTTTTGGAATAATTTTATCTTCTTCTCTTTTTTTTAAAAGTTCGCCAAGATAAGATTCAGAATTTGTTATAGTTTCTTTAGTTTTATTAAGTTGTTTTTTTATTTTTTGGTTTTCTTCTGAAATAAAATGTATTTTCAATCTTCCAGCAAAGTTTTGACGGAGCCAGGTTCTTCCTCTTCGCTTAATTCTTTTTAAAAAAACAACCACAGATTTAATTTTTACTTTTTTGATGCTTCTTTTTGTTTTTAAAATTATGGATGAAAAAAAATTTTCCTTTCTTTTGCTTTCGGAAATATCAGAACTAATTTCATCTTTTTCTAAAAATTGCTTTTTAAAAAGTGGTTTATCTTGATGAGTCCTTAAAATTTTAACTTTTTTTATACCTATTGCTATTTTTTGAACTGCTTTCTCCAGAGTATTACCAATAATCTTTATTCTATTTTTTGCCTTTATTCCTAAATTCTTTATGGAAATAGAAACTTTATGATTTTTTTCTCCTCTGCCAGAAATTAATACTTTTCCTTTTTTAAAGAACTTTTTGATACTTAGCTTAATTTTTCTGATCTCGCTCAAAATATTTTTAAATTTCAATTGCTTGCATTGTTTAATTACCTGTTTAAATCGTAGAAATAATTTTTGTGGCGCTTTTTTGATATTACTAATAGAAAATTTAATTGAAGGAGAATTTTCTTCCTGAATTTGGGACCACTTTTTTCGAATAAGAAAAACAAAACAACCCACTCCTGAAACAATCAAAACATAAAGAATAATGTTAAGCATAAAGAATCAACTAAATTTGGTAGCGTGCAAAACGTTTAATTTGAATATTTTCTCCCAAGCGCGCAATTGATATTTTAATTAAATCTTCAACGGTTTTTTTCTCATCTTTAAAATAAGGCTGAGATAATAGCGAGTTTTCTTTTTTAAACTTTTCCAATTTTGATTGAACAGCTTTTTCAAGTGTTTCGCCTGTTAATTTTCGCTCGCTAAACTCGTCTCGATAAAGCATTTCCTGTTTTTTTAGATCGTTTTCTGCAATATAGTCCGGAGATATATAAAGAGGATTATAGCCAGCTATTTGAATGGCTAATTCTCTGCAAAGATTTTGAAATTCTTTATTCTTGGCAACAAAGTCGGTCTCGCAATGAACTTCAATCATAGAACCAATTTTCAAATTATTATGAATATATGATGTAATAATGCCTTGGTGAGTTTCGCGAATAAGTTTTTTAGCAGCTATTTTTTCTCCTTGTTTTCTAAGATATTTCTTTGCTTCTTTAAAATCTCCGTCAGTTTTCATAAGAGCATTCTTGCACATCATGATGGAGACACCCGTTTCCCCTCGAAGCTTTTTAACATCCTGTGCTGATGTTTTCATAATTTTATATTTAATTAATAGACTACTTTTTGGCTTTATTAATTACTTTTACAACTTCGCCCATAATATATTTGATGGCAGGCAAAGCATCGTCATTGGCTGGGATAACATAATCTATCTGGCCAATATTGGCATCTGTATCACAAATTCCGATAGTATGAAGATTCTTCTTTTTTGCTTCCTTAATAGCCAAATAATGATTAGGAACATCGAGGAGAAATAAAGCGTCTGGTAATTTAGTCATTTCTTTAAGTCCAGCCCAAGATTTATCGAGCTTTTCTATCTCTTTAATTATTTGACGCCTTTCTTTTTTAGAAAGTTTTTCGAAATCGTCATTTTTCTCTTTTATTTCTAATTCTTTATAATAGGCAAGGCGTTTTTTAATAGTGCTAAAATTTGTCAGAGTTCCGCCGATCCATCTGTTAATAATATAAAAAAGATTGTTTTCTTTGGCTATTTTTTCTAAATATTTTTTTACATTTGGCTTGGTGCCAATAAAAACTATTTTTTTACCATCTTGAATTAAAGATTGAATAAATTTTAACGCTTGCTGAAGTTTTTCCTGAGATTTTTCAATATCAATAATGTACATATCGTTACGCTTGCCGTAAATATAGGGCATCATGCTGGGATGACAACGAGATTTCTTGTGGCCAAATTGAATGCCCAATTTAAGTAATGCATCTATTTTATCCTGATCTTTTTTCTTGCTTTTATTTTTTATTTTTGTTATTGTTTTCATTTTTCTTTAAATAATACAAAACTACAACTAATTAACAGCTATAAAACTGATTAGCCTATACAATAATTAAGAGTATAGCAAAATCCTTAATAAATGCAAGGATTTAAGACCTAATTATTCTAACAAAAAAATACTTTTATTTTAATTATATTAGATATTACTTTGATTCAACTATTGTAATTTTTATTTGATTGTGCTATTTTAACATAAAATGTATTTTAAATATTATGAAAAAAGACATTCATCCAAAATATAATTCTGAAGCTGAAGTATCTTGTGATTGCGGCGCTAAGTTTACTATTGGCTCAACGGTCAATAAGATTCATACTGAAATTTGTTATCAATGTAACCCTCTCTATACTGGAGAGAAAAGAATTGTTGACACGGCAGGCCGAGTAGAGAAATTCAGACAAAGGATAGAAAAAACCAAGACCTTTAAGACTAAAAGGCTTTCCAAAATTAAAAAAAATAAGAAACAAATTAAATCTAATAAAAAAGCTAAATGAGTCAAAAAGTTATAGTTATGGAAATAAGGCCAGGAGCTGGCGGAAATGAAGCTGCTATTTTTGCTGCAGATCTCTTAAATATGTACCAAAAATATGCTGAAAAAAAAGGCTGGAATGTTAAATTAGAAGAGATACAAAAAACTTCATTGGGAGGCATTAAAAGTGCTGTTTTAGTTATTAAAGGAGAAGAAGTTTCTGAGCTTTTGGCTTATGAAGGCGGAGTTCATCGCGTTCAGAGAATTCCCAAAACCGAAAAGAGTGGCAGGATTCACACTTCAACATCTAGTATCGCTATCTTGCCCCAAATTGAAGAATTGAATAAAATAAAAATTAATCCGGCAAATCTTAAAATAGATACTTATAGGTCATCAGGCGCAGGCGGTCAGCATGTTAATGTTACTGATTCTGCTATTCGCATTACTCATTTACCAACTGGCTTAGTAGTTACTTGTCAAGATGAACGATCCCAGCATAAGAATAAAGAAAAGGCACTAAAACATTTAAAGACCGAACTCCTCTATATGAAAAAAGATCAAGGAGTAAAAGAAGTTAGAGATCTCAGGCGCTTACAAATAAAAGACGCTAACCGTTCAGACAAAATCAGAACATATAATTTTCCTCAAAATCGTATTACAGATCATCGTATTGGTAAATCTTGGCAAAATCTTAATAATGTTATGGAAGGTAATCTAGATAAAATCGTTAGTACTTTAAAAAAGAAAATACACCGTTAATAATGTATGTTTTAGCATTTATTTCTTAATTCTTTTAATTTTTCAATTAAAAACTCTAAAGAAATTATTAAACTTTATTATATTTGTAAAAAGGAGGGAGCTTTAATTTGAAAGGGGGTGACAAAAGTGGCCAAAAAAAATAAAAAGAGCTCTCGTAAAAAAGTTGAAGAACAAGAGTTTGATTTACCGGAAGGACTAGAATT
>CAYPPP010000049.1:0-5152 GCA_964412645.1 uncultured Candidatus Saccharibacteria bacterium | reverse complement strand
TTCATCCAAAAGGAAAAGATTATAGTCTAGTTGATTTTAATAGGGCAGGCATGCATTTGATGGAACTTGTAACTGAACCGGACCTTAGTTCGGGTCCGCAGGCAAGAAAATTTTGTGAAGAATTTCAGATAATTTTAAAATATCTAAAAGTATCAGATGCCAATATGGAAAAAGGGCAAATGAGATGTGAGGTTAATATCAGTCTCAAGGCCGTAAGCCAGAAAGCCATAAGCCATAATGACCATAAAGGCAAAAAGATTTTAGGAACTAAGGTAGAAATTAAAAACCTAAACTCCTTTAAAGCAGTAGAAAGATCAATTGATTACGAAATAAAAAGGCAAACACAACTTTTAAACAAGAAAAAAAAGATTATTCAGGAAACAAGAGGGTGGAATGAAAAGAAACAGGTTACTTTTTCCCAGAGAATAAAAGAAGAAGCTCATGATTACCGATATTTTCCAGAACCGGATTTGCCCCCAATTAAAGTTGGGAAAGAAGTACCCAGCGATATGGACAGGTTAAGAGATAATAAAATTTATCTGTCAGATATAAAAAAAACTATGCCAGAACTACCTCAAGACAAAAGAAAAAGATTGGAAGAAGAATATGCCCTTCCTAAAAACCAAATAGAAATTTTAATAAAAAATAAAGATTTAGGTGAATATTTTGAAAAAGTCGCCTCAGAAATTAGAGAGTGGATTAATTCAGAAAACATTAAGTTAAGTGATACTCAATTAAAAAAGCTCTATCAATTGGGAGCAAATTATATTATTACTGAACTTCAAAAATTAACGAGAAAATCTGAGAAAGAAGAAAAAATAGAAAAAATAACAGCTGAAAATTTCGCAGAGTTGATTAAAATGATTTATAATTCTGAAATAAGTTCATCGGCAGCTCAAGAAATCTTGAAAATTATGTATAAAACAGGTGGCGATCCTTCGAATATTACTGAATCAGAAAAACTTTTACAAATAAGCGATTCCTCTAGAATAGAAGACATTACGAAGTCTGTTATTAAATTAAACACCAAAGTAGTAGAAGATTATAAAAAGGGTAATGAAAACGCACTTCAGTTCTTGATTGGACAAGTAATGAGAGAAAGTAAGGGACAGGCTAATCCTCAGATTGTTCAAGAAATATTATACAAGAAATTAAGGGATTAATTAATAATCATGCGACATAGAACTTGGGTAGAAATAGACAAAAAGGCAATTAATCATAACCTGAAAGAAATTCGAAAATTCATTGGCAGTAAAGTAAAACTAATGGCTGTGGTTAAAGCAAATGCTTACGGTCATGGTCTCGTTGAGATTGCAAAAATTGCTGTTCATTCAGACGCTGATTGGCTGGGCGTTGATTCTTTAAGAGAAGCGCTTTTGTTAAGGGAGTCAAAAATTAGCGCGCCTGTTTTAGTAATGGGCTACATTCTTAAAGAAAATTTGTCTAAGGCAATTAATAATAATATTAGTTTGGTTGTTTACAATAAAGATACAATTAAGAAGATTGCCTCATTGAGAAAAATAGCCAAAGTCCATATAAAAATAGAAACAGGTACCTCAAGGCAGGGAATTTACCTTGATGAGTTAGCTGATTTTATAAAACTCGTTAAAAAATCACCTGAAATTCAGATTGAAGGAATTTATACCCACTTTGCTAATATAGAAGACACTACTGATTACAGTTTTGCTAAAGAACAACTCAAAAAATTTAATAAAGCGCTTGGGATCGCAAAGATTGAAAACATTAAAACAATGACCCACACAGCTTGTAGCGCTGCTACTATTCTTTATCCAGAAACTCATTTTGATATGATTCGTCTCGGTATTAGCATGTATGGTTATTGGTCTTCTCCTCAAACATTTGTGTCTGCTCAAAATTTAGGGCGGGGCATTAACCTAAAGCCAGCGCTTTCATGGAAAACAAGGATTGCTCAAATAAAGAAAGTAAAGGCAAATGCTTTTGTTGGTTACGGCCTGACAGAAAGAGTTGTTCAAGATACTAAAATTGCAATTATTCCAGTCGGCTATTGGGATGGATATGATAGAAAACTTTCAAGTATTGGCAATGTTTTGATTGATGGCAAAAGATGTAAAATTATTGGAAGAATATGTATGAATATGCTTATAGTGAATATCAATCATATTCCCAGCGCGAAAGTAGAAAATGAGGTGAATTTGAGTGGTAAACAAGGAAAGGCAGAAACTCAAGTTGCAGAAATCTCCCAAAAAATTAACACAATTAATTATGAAATCGTCACTCGGATTAATCCTTTAATTCCGAGAATCTATATATAGGTTTACCTCTATATATAGTATTAATTATAAGTAATTTGCTTAGGAGTCGATTTGTCGCGCGCTTCAAGCATAAATAGTAAGCTTGATACCGAAACATAAGGCTCGAAGCATATAAAACATATGTGGAAAATAATTCTCATTATTATTATAGTGCCTATTTTGTTAATAGTGTTTCTCTATAATAAATTAATTCGCCTTCGCACGAGAACAGAAGAAGCATGGTCAGATATCAAAGTTCAATTAAAAAGGCGTTACGATTTAATTCCTAATTTAGTTCAAACGGTGAAAGGGTACGCCACGCACGAAAAAAATGTACTTGAAAATGTGACAAAGGCGCGTACCACCGCAATGTCAGCCAAAGGCGCAAAAGACTCTCTTAAAAAAGAGAATGCTTTAGCAGGTACTTTAAAGACTTTATTTGCTGTTGCGGAAAATTATCCTGAATTAAAAGCAAACGCTAATTTTCTTGAACTTCAAAGAGAGCTTTCTGATACTGAAAATAAAATACAAGCATCTAGAAGGTTCTATAACGGCAACGTAAGGGACTTAAATATTGCAATTCAAACCTTTCCCAGCAACATGATTGCCAATTTATTTAAATTTGACAAAAAAGAATTATTTGAATTGGCCTCTGAAAAAGAAAAAGAAGCACCACAGGTAAAGTTTTAGTAAAAACTTCAAAACAAGAACCTTCGTCATTTCATTCTTCGGAACCTTGACGGGGGACTTTAAAATTCAAAGTATGACTCTTTATACTCATAAATCTTCTAATATCCGCAAAACTTGGTTTTTGATGCTTGTTTTTCTTGTTTTTGTTATTGGTATTAGCTATGTTTTTAGCTATTCTTTAGAATCACCGATAATTCTTTATATT
Organism: uncultured Candidatus Saccharibacteria bacterium; assembly: GCA_964412645.1. GTDB lineage: Bacteria > Patescibacteriota > Minisyncoccia > JBAYJV01 > JBAYJV01 > CAYNNF01. The sequence goes on along the minus strand of CAYPPP010000049.1, from coordinate 1,984 downwards.
GCTGTTGTTGTTAGTGTTTTTATGGCTTTTTCAAGTTATTGGTATTCAGATAAAATTGTTGCTAAATTAGCAGGAGCGCACGAGGTAAAATTTGAAGATAATAAAGAATTATATAGAATTTTGGAAAATCTTTGCATTACTGCCGGCCTGCCAATGCCAAAACTATATCTAATTAATGAATCCCAGCCAAATGCTTTTGCAACAGGAAGAAATTCCAAACATGCAATTGTAGCCGTTACAGCTGGGCTTATTGAAAAATTAGACAGATCAGAAATTGAAGGCGTTTTATCCCATGAATTATCTCATATTGGCAACAGAGATATGCTTTTAATGACAGTTACGGTTGTCTTAGCCGGTTTTATTGCCCTAATTTCCGATATGTTTATAAGGATGAGGTTTTTTGGTGGAGGAAGAAAAAAAAATAGTGGCGGAAATGGCCAGATACAAATGATAATGATGGGAATTGCCTTAGCTTCTGCTATTTTAGCACCCATCGCAGCAACTTTAATTAGGATGGCAGTTTCTCGAAAGAGAGAATTCTTGGCTGACGCAACCGGCGCTTTAATAACAAGATATCCTCAGGGATTAGCGTCCGCTCTTGAAAAAATCTCGTCCGATCCAAGCCCAATGAAATCTGCTAAAAATGCTACGGCTCACTTATATATAGCAAATCCTTTTCGAGGAAAACAAAGAAAGAATTGGTTAACTAAAATGTTTATGACTCATCCACCGATAGAAGAAAGAATAGATAGATTAAGAAATATGAAAACATAAATTTATGAATCACGAGTTTTTCATGAAAAAGGCTATTAGAGAAGCAGAAAAAGGAGATTTTCCGTATGGAGCTGTTATTGTTAAAGATGGCAAAATAGTCGCAAGTGGCCATAATACAGTTCTAAGAGATAACGATCCAACGGCCCATGCAGAAATTAATGTTATTAGAAGTCTGGCCTCAAAGTTAAAAAATCCTTCTTTAGAGGGTCACATCCTGTACACAACCTGCGAACCTTGTTCAATGTGTATCTCTGCATGTATTTGGGCAGGTGTTTTAAGGGTGGTTTATGGTGTGTCAATCAAAGAAATTATAGACAAGGTACCAACACAGATTAATCTTCCATGTAAGGATGTCATAAACAAGAGTTTTAGAAGAATAGACGTAGAAGGCAGAGTATTGAAGAACGAATGCTTAAAGTTATATGGCTAATTACATGATTCCTAACCTTAAGGAGGAAAGACAATTATTTCGGAAAGGATATGGGTTTATCGCTGGAATTGATGAGGCAGGTAGGGGACCATTAGCAGGACCAGTTGTAGTAGGTATTGTGGTCTTTGAAGAAAAAAATCTCAAGAAGTGGTTAAAATTCAATATTAGAGATTCAAAGAAATTGTCTGAGAGACAGAGAAAGGAAGCATTAAAAATGATAAAGAAGGAAGCAATTGAAGTTAATTTTTCACGAGTTTCCGAGAGAGTTATTGATAAGATAAACATAAGACAGGCAACTCTTTTAGCAATGCGCCGCGCTTTTTTAAGATTAAAAACACCGATTGACTTTATTCTAATTGATGGGAAAGATACGCTAAAGAATTTACCGGTTAATCAAAAGGCGATTATTGGTGGAGATGAAAAAACAATGATTGTTGCGGCAGCATCTATTGTAGCCAAAGAATCAAGAGATAATATTATGCGACGCTATGCTAAGAAATATCTAAAATATGGTTTTGAAAGCCATAAAGGATACGGAACAAAAATGCATTTTGAAATGATAAAAAAATATGGATCATGCAAGATCCATAGAAAAAGTTTTCATCCAATTAAAGATATAAAGAAATAATTACAATATAGACAAGGTGGGATGGCAGAGTGGTCGAATGCGCACGCTTGGAAAGCGTGTAGCCGAGAAATCGGCTCGTGGGTTCGAATCCCGCTCCCACCGCCAATTTAGAATTTCAGCGTTTTTGGAAAGATTTGTTTCTTCCCGCGCCT
>CAYPPP010000048.1:0-5214 GCA_964412645.1 uncultured Candidatus Saccharibacteria bacterium | reverse complement strand
TACAAATGCCTCTTTCGTATCACCTGGTATAGACAAATCGAAAGCACTTCCACTAATAGTAGTATTACGAAATTCATCAGGAAAATGTTTATTATAAGTTTTTTTACATTGATTTAATTCACGATCAGATAAATAAAATTTTGGAATACATGATTTTATCAACAGATCTTCTTTAAACATAAAAAAGAATAATAATATTACAAATAAAATAACAGCTAAAAAGCCTAATAATATTTTATGTCTACTTAAAAAGGTGTTAATAACAGAAAGCATTTTTTACGTGAAACTAAAAATAATAAAATTTTAACTTTCAATCAGAAAAATACATGAGATCATTCATTGTTTTTTTTGATTGACCTTTCTTTGTTTTCGTTTTTTTTATAAGATAATTTCTTAAAAAATTTTATTAATCTTGACCAAAATATCCTAAGAGAGAGTATTGCCCCCAACAAGGCTGCAATGATTATTTGAATAAGATAACTTCCGGTTCCAGGATCAAGGTAAGCATAGGCATTCTTTGCACTAATAAAATAAAAAAGAATGCTTATCGTAAAAATTAAATATAAAAATGGTATTTTCTTACTCATAAGTTTTTTTCTAAACAAATAATAATTTAAGATTTAGATACTTCTACCTACAACATTTTCCCCACTAAATACTCAACTGGGGCGTAGTTGTCGGTTAAGATAGGAATATGTTTAGAAGTAGTTAAATTTTCACTTAAATAATGTTTTAAATATTCTAATACTTCTTTTTTTTGGGTTATTCTTCTTCTTTTTTCTAAATCAAAACTATCATTCTTTAAAGCCACAATCATAACATTTTGAACGGCTTCAATTTCTTTGTTGTTGATAGGAAAAATATATACTTCAGGAAAAACTGTTTTGATTGTTTTATGTTCCGCTAAGAAAAATTCTGATTTTGGTCCTTGAAGAGCCGAAATAATGTTTATTATTAAAACACCTCTATCACTCAAACTATCATGCATTCTTTCTAAGGCCTCTTTTGTAGTCAATTCATAAGGAACGCTGTAAGAAGAATTAAAAGCATCATTATAAATTACATCATATTTTTCTTGAGTTTTATTTAAAAAGCTGCGGCCATCCTTGTGAAAAATATGAAGACGATCATCTTCTTTTAAATTAAAATACATTTTGGCTAAATTAGTAACTTCCGGATCTATCTCAACAACATCAATTATTCCTTCAGGATGTCTCAATAAAAAATCTCGTGGCACAGAATAACCTCCTCCTCCAATCATTAAGGCCTTTTTTATATTGGAATTAAAAAAATCACCTAAGCGATAAAATTTAGTGTAATCAAAAAGCAGTTCGTTTAAATCATCTAAATATATCCCTGAATGAGGACCAGCTTCAAGCTGAAGAATTCTTAATGGCCTACTATTAATATCCTTAGTGTCATAAATTCTAATATGATTATAAGCTGAATCCTTTTCCACTAAAAAAGGATTTTTAAGCTCTTTTAATTTTATAACCGGGAAAACAAGGAAAATTATAACCAAAGCAATAATGCTCGGTAAAAATTTTTTAGAATAGGCCAAAAAAGCGACAAAGACCAAAACAATGCCCATACCAAAAAGAATATTAGTCAATTGAAAACTCGGAATTAAATAAAATCCCGCTAAAAAGGTTCCTGAAATACTTCCTAAGGTAGAAAGCGCATATAAATTTCCCGCGGTATTTCCTGAAGTTTTTAAGCTTTTAATTTTTAATCGCAAAGCATAAGGAGAAATCATACCTAAAAGAACTGAAGGTACAATAAAAAGAAAAGAAGCGGCCACCACTGAACCTGCCTTAATTCCCCCTAAAGCGCTTAATATTAAAACTGCGTCTTTAAATAAAGGAATTAGTCCTATATAGATAGCGCTTATTAAAATAATTGTAGCCAAGTACATATATTCGGGTTTTCTATCGGCCAATCTGCCTCCCAGCCAATAACCTAAACTGAGCGCGCCCAAAACAACCCCGATTAAGCTTGCCCAGACATAAATTGAGGTTCCTAAATAAGGCGCGAGTAATCTTGCGCCAACAAGCTCTAAAATCATAACACAAGCACCGCAAACAAAAACAATAATTTCTAATTTTCCTAAATTAGTTTTTTTCATAAAAATTTACAAAAAATGCCGGGGACAGGAGTTGAACCTGCACGGGTTTTATCCCATAGGATCCTAAATCCTACGTGTCTGCCAATTTCACCACCCCGGCCACTACTTCTAATATACCTATAAAATAAAAAATCTCAACTTGTTTGTTTAATTGAAGAATGAAAATGGAAGATTAAATTGCTATTCGGTTTTGTTGCCTTCTTCCTCGCTCTCTTCCTCTTCTTCGGTAGCTATCGGAAAAAGCGATGGCGATTGATAATATGACCAAAATCCTTTCTTTGAAATTTGTTCTCCATTTTTATCATAAACTTCCTGCCACAAAACTGTTTTAAATGAATCCTCTTCTTCGTTGCGCTCATAGACATAGGGCCCTTTTACTTTGATTTTTTTTCCTTCGTCCTTGCCATAAATTTCAAAAATTAATCTATTTCCTTCAATTTTTTTTTGAATCAAAAGATATCCTTCAGTATTATTAATAAATCTAAGGTCGGGATGAGGAGGATAGATAGTTGCGTCAAATCCTTGAGGATTATAATATCCAACTGGAAAAGAGTGAGGATAACGCTCGGTGATATCAAGCCCTGAATTAACGGCAACGCGAAACATTGTTGTCGAAACTTGGCAAATTCCTCCCCCAAATTCGGGAACCAATTTATTTTCTTTAATAACAAGCCCTGGAAGATAACCTTCTCTGCCGGAAACCTCGCCCAGTGTCTTGTTAAAAGAAAATTCTTCATTTGGTTTAATTAAATGTTGCTCAAACCTACTTGACCCTACTCTAATATTGTTCACTCTGCTTAGAGAGGAACCTGTATAATTCGATTCTCCTTGAGCCAAAAGCTTGTCTATGCCAAGTTCGTCAAGATTGTCCTCTCTGACTGCAGCTGGAACTTCTTTAATTGCTAAACTCAAATTAATTTTACCCTCAAGAATATCATGAACAAGAATATCAGTGCTTTCTTCCAAGAGAAGCTCCACGCCATTTTCTGATTTTTCTTTAATAATAAGATTGCCTTCTTCCATATCTAGATGAGCTCTTTTAGGAAGACGGTTAACATTTTGAATAATGCTTAAAAGATAATGAGTCACTAGTTCTTTATCTAAACTTAATCCTAAAATTTGATTATTTGAATCTTTTTCAAAAACTGGATCAAATTTTAACCAGTAACCCAAAGTATTTCCATCTATTTTCCAAGAATCCTCTTCAAATTTTAACAGATAGGGATCGTCTCTTAAAATCTTTTCAGCTCTTAATCTTGCTGTTTCTGTTTCATCGTCTTTTACTTCTGGAAAAACATTTGTTAGTTCAATTCTGTAAGTAGAGAGTGGCGTTATAAGTTTTGTGGCTTTTTCCGTTACCTCTTTTATAAAGCTATTCCAATCAGGAGTTTTGCCCGAGCGAGAAGCTATTAAGATAAATTCGCCATCTCTATAATCTAAGCTGGCATTTTGGCTATCTTTTAAATATTCGCTAAAATTCAGCTTAGTAAAATTTAACAATGCATTTTGACTCCAACTTGTGTCAATATTAAGACTATGTTTATTTAATATAGACATAACTTGTTTTTCAATATTGCTAAAAAAGCCCTGCTTTTTACCAAATTCAAGGCCTTTCTTAATGGTAGAATCAAGATTAAATTCAAATCCCATTGTCTTCCATGAAGTTTTTATTGTTTTATCTTTTAGTTTTAAAACTATTTGCTTATTGAGCCACTTGTTTGTATATTTTCCAATCTCATGCCTAGCTTCTTCAGTTCTTAGCCCTCCAACGCTTATGTTGGCAATTCTAAGACCATGAATTAAAACATTATGGTTAAACAAAAAAAGGGTGTTAATTAAAACGCCCCCTACCAAAAAAATGACCAGAAGAATAATGGGTAATTTACTGATAAAGAACTCTTTTCTCATAAATTTATAAAAAACCTTAGACTGCCTTAACTTTGATTTTCTGTTGGTGACTCACCGATTTTTTAGGAAGTTTTACCGTAAGAATACCGTCTTTAAGTTCTGCCTCAATATTATCCTCATCCACATCAGCCGGTAAAATAACGCTACGAGAAAAGCTTCCCCAATAAAGCTCCTGATAAAAATAATTCTCTTTATCTATCGTTTCTCCTGCTTTCCTTTTGCCTTTGATAGTCAACATACCATTATTATAGGCAATATCTAGGTCTTCGGGAGAAACTCCAGCGATAGTTGATTTAATAATAATATCTTTATCTGTTTGATAAACATCTAAGGTGAGTTGACCATCATCGCCAGCCTCGGCCAGCCATTCCTTATTTTCTAGAGGACTTTCGTCGGTCATCATTGGTCTTTCTCTTGATAACTCCTCACTTTCTTTGTTAACTTTTATATCTTTTTCTTTTTCTCCTTTTGCATTTTTAGTAAGCAGGTCAAGAAAACTTCTTCTTTTTTTAGACATAGTGGTTTTGTTTTTAAAAATTAATTATTTTTTCTTTCGTTTTAGAGATTGAGTGTTAAGCCGGCGAAAACCTTTTGTTACAATAAGCGACAGGAAAAGCAAAAAAACTGCGATTAAGTAAAGATAAATGGGTTTTCCAAGATCATCACTCTTGATTATAAGAAAATTAAAGAAAGCGTGCAACCCCGAAGCTATCAACAGGCCTACTAAAACAAAACCAATGCTTAGTGGATAACGTTTCCGATTTTTTCTGTGAAAAATTGCTCTTGCCAGAAAAAAACCAACAACAGCCGAAGAAAGGGCATGAATAAGAGTTGCTCCTAAAAACCGCGGAAACAAAACATTGCCCAGCTCTACTAGGTTTCCCTGCATAAAACTAATAAGAAGATTTTCTATGGCCGCGAAAGCAAGCGCCACAATAATCATATATTCCATTGCATCAACCGGTTCGTCAAATTCTTTGTTCTTCAGAATGGTAAAGCGCACTACTAAGTACTTTAATGTTTCTTCCCAAAAAGCATTAAAGAAAATTATAAAAAGGGAGGACGCTATAAATTTGAAAAGAAAGGTTCCTGCGCAAAAACTTAAAAAATTGTAATATAACCCACAAAGTAGCTGATAACATTCATGGATAGCTACCGCCCAACCTATATTTCCTCCTGTT
>CAYPPP010000047.1:3793-5539 GCA_964412645.1 uncultured Candidatus Saccharibacteria bacterium | reverse complement strand
ATTTTTCTTCTTGTCATATCATTTTCTTTTTATGTTGCAATTGCTTATCAAGGACAGGCTGGTTATTTCATCCCTCGCCTTGAAAAGTACACTGTTAATTTAAGCCACCAAGGGTTAAGTCTTCTTATCCCAGGCTATAATAAAAATATAAAGGTTGACAATACCATTTATTTAGTTCTAAAAAATAAGTTCTGGCAAAAATTCGCTACTAGCGAGAGCAAAGTAAATCTATCGGATCCTCAAACGATTCTCCTCGCAAGAAAATCCCTTGAAGATAAATTTGATATTTCCCTAAAAAATAAGTCAGCTGATTATTTAATAAACTACTTAGTGAAAAATTATGTGGGTGACAATTTAATGAAATATCAAAATATCTTTTCTGGCGCAGCCGCCTTAGCTTTTTTTCTTTTCCTAAAATTATTCTCTTGGATATATTATTTTTTAATCCGAGGTTTTTCTTGGGTTTGGCTTAGATTATTTTTACTTACAAAAATCGTCAATAAAAAAACTGAAACAATAGAAATAGAAAAAATAGTTATTTAAAAAAACAACTAAAAGTGTAGAGGCTGAGCCTCTACACTTTAGTTTCTTTAATATCTTAGAATTCTTTTTTATTTTCAATTGCTTGATAAATCTTTTTTTCAATTGTTTTGGCAATTTTTGGGTTTTTTCGTAAATATTCGCGTGATATTTCAACTCCTTGTCCCAGCTTTTCGCCATTAAAACTCAACCACGATCCAGCTTTTTTAATTACATCATATTTAATACCCGTATAAATTACATCGCCCAAATGAGAAATACCTTCATCATAAAGAATGTCAAATTCTGCAATTCTAAATGGAGGCGCAACTTTATTTTTAACAACTTTCGCTTTTACTCTTACGCCAATAACTTCATCTCCTTTTTTAAGTTGGGCTGCCTTTCTAACTTCAATTCTAACTGATGAATAAAATTTAAGCGCCTTGCCCCCTGGAGTAGTTTCGGGATTGCCAAACATAATTCCAATCCTCATCCTAATTTGGTTAATAAAGATAACGCTTGTTCCACTTTTTGCTATAATCGCAGTTAGCTTTCTCAAAGCGTGAGACATTAATCTTGCCTGAAGGCCAATCTGTTGATCTTCCATTCTACCCTCAATCTCAGCCCGCGGAGTCAAAGCAGCCACCGAGTCAATTACAATTAGATCAACTGATCCTGAACGCACCATTGTTTCAACAATATTAAGCGCCTGCTCGCCTGTATCAGGTTGAGATATTAAAAGATCGTCTATTTTAACCCCAATTTTTTTGGCGTATTCAGGATCTAAGGCATGTTCAGCGTCAATAAAAGCGACTATACCACCTTTCTTTTGAGATTCAGCAACAATGTGTAAACTTAATGTAGTCTTTCCCGATGATTCTGGTCCATAGATCTCAACAACTCTTCCCTTGGGAATTCCTCCAATTCCCAAAGCAATATCTAAAGATATTGAACCAGTTGAAATACTATTGACATCAACCCTTTTTGCTTCACCTAATTTCATAACCGCACCTTCTCCATATTTTTCTTTGATTTCATCAACAATAGCTTTAACTTTTTTTTCCGTATCACCGATAAACTTTTCTTTAATTGTTTTTTGTATTTTTATTGTTTTTTTTGAAGTCATAATGCTAAAAATTTACAAAATTAAATTAAAATTTTTTTTCGCTCAACAATAACTTAATAGTAAAACAACCTCTACGGTTTTAATAAATTAATAAAAAAGAC
>CAYPPP010000047.1:0-3783 GCA_964412645.1 uncultured Candidatus Saccharibacteria bacterium | reverse complement strand
TAAAATATTAGTCTGATTTTAAAATTTTCAATTCAAGACTATTTTTTTTACCAAAACGTGATTCTGCTTCAATGTTAAAAAAATTTAAATCTTTATGCAAGTCTACTTCTTTTTCGAAATTACCCTTCTCGTCAAAAGGAAACAATTGGCCATTAATTTTTAAAAGATATGTTCTCTTTACATATCCTCTAATCAAATACTGATCGCTTTCTATTTTAAGTTCTTTTGTCTGCGGTTGCGTTATGATAATTTTTGGCGGAAGGGCAACACTCAATAATTTTCCAAAAAAGAAAATAAAAACTAAAATCGATAGAATTCCCCATAAAAAATGCATTAGATAAATTCTCTTAAAATGCATTTTCTTCTTTTTTAATAAGAATTTCGCGCGCTTTTGATCCCCGGGGCGGTCCAATAATACCGTCCCTTTCAAGCATATCTAAAATGCGCGCCGCTCTTGCATATCCTATTCTCATCCTCCGCTGAAGAAATGAGGCCGAAGCTTTTTTTGACCCCAAAATCAATTTTTTCGCGTCAGCATAAAGCTCATCTTCAAATTCATAATCTTTAAAACTGTCAATGCTAATTCTCTCATTGTTTTCATTTGTTTCTATATTAATTTGATCTTCTTCTTCGTAGTCTTGTTTTTTAAGGAAGTCGACTATTTTTTTAATTTCACGCTCTAAAATGAATGCTCCTTGGATACGTTTCGGTTTTGAGCTATCTCCAGTTTGATAAAGCATATCACCTTTGCCCAATAATTTTTCAGCGCCTGCCATATCAATAATAGTGCGCGAATCTATTTGCGAAGCAACTTGAAAAGCAATGCGAAAAGTAATATTAGCTTTAATTAATCCTGTAATGACCTCTACGGAAGGACGTTGGGTAGAAAGAATGAGATGAATACCGACAGCACGCGCCATTTGAGCTAAGCGCACTATTGCGGCTTCAGTCTCCCGTCCGTAACTCATCATAATATCAGCTAGTTCATCAATAACAATCACGATGAAAGGTAGTGTTCTGTGGTTATCCGCATCGTTTTCTCTTTGTTTTTTAGTAAGTTTTGAAATTTTTTCATTATAAGAAAGAATGTCGCGCGCGCCAATTTTTGAAAGAAATTCATAGCGTCTTTCCATCTCAGATATAGCCCACTTTAGAGAATTAATAGCTTTTTGAGCATCCACAATAACTGGAGTCAACAAATGAGGAATACCATTATAAGCGGTAAGTTCAACTCTTTTGGGATCTATTAAAATCAGCTTAAGTGTCCGCGGACTATTCTGATACAGAAAAGAAATTAAAATATTATGAATAGCCACGCTCTTGCCTGTCCCGGTCGCTCCCGCAATCAATAGATGGGGCATCCTTGCAAGATTATCATAAACAGCCTTTCCAGAAACATTTCTTCCTAAAGGAATAGTGAGATAATTTTTTCTTTTGCCATACTGAGGATCTTCTAAAAGATTTCTTAACTTTACTAAATGCGGATTTTTATTAGGCACTTCAATCCCAGCCCACGATTTTCCCGGAATAGGCGCTTCAATCCTCAAGGGATGGGCAGCCAAGGCTAAGGAGAGATCATTATGCAAAGCGACAATTTGAGAAAGCTTAATCCCTTGTGATGGTTTCAGGGTATATTGGGTAACGGTTGGACCTACACTAACATCTCCCATTGTCACAGAAATGTTAAAGTTTTCAAGAGTATTCTTGATAATTTCATTGTTATTTTTAATTTCAGATTTATTAACACTTCCTTCATCTAAGAGTTCGTGTGACAACAGGCCTATTGGCGGAAAGTCATATCCTTCTTCTTTTATTTGCTGTACTATTTTTTCAGATTCATTCTTTATATGACTTTCGCTCCCAAGATGTTTTAAACTAAAAATAGGATGGTGCAATATTTTTGTTTCTCCCAACGAAATACGTTTCAAAAAAGATGGTTTTGCTTTATTGAAGCCAAGAGTAGGCTGTTTATTCTCTTGCAAAACGCCTTGTTTGTCTTCTACTATTTCTTTCTCTTTCTTTTCTTTTTTAAAAAGAAACCCGAAAGATAAATTAAATACTAAAATACAAGAAATCAGAAAAAATGCTAGTAATACTATAAACGCGCCCGTGAAATCAAAATAACGAAGCATTAATTGGCCAATGATCCTGCCAAGAACACCGCCGTTGTTAATATTTATTATGCCTAAAAAACTGACTAGAGACAGTAGTAATAAAATAGCGCCTATTGATGTTATCCATAACGGTTTTTTAAGCCGTGATAAAATCGAAAGCGCAGTTACTATGAAAACAAGGGGAATCAAATAAGCACCTCCTCCTAAAAACCAATTTGTTCCCTTTATAAAATACTCGCCTATTACTCCAGCTTTATTCCAAAAAGCCGCTATGCTCAAAAACGACAAGGCAAAAAGAATGATAACAATAATAGTATTTTTTGCTCGTCTGCCAAGAGTCTTTTTCTTAATCTTTTTTTCTTCTTTTTCTTTTTTAATTTTCTTGCGCTTTTTAAACATAAATCGCTTAGTTATCTAATCATTTTCTCTTATTTTACCACAAAAAAAACGAAAAACAAAAAGAGCTTCTAAAAAAATGTTTTTAAGCTCTTTTGTTTTTTAAAAAATGAAATTTGTACCTACTTTTTTTTCTTGGCAGTTTTTTTAATACTTTTTTTCTTAACAATCTTTACTTTCCTTGGTTTTTTCCCTGTTTTTAGATTTTTCTTCAATTTAGAATCCGTTGCTTTTGAATTAATTTTCTTCTTAATTTTTTTTACTGTCTTTTCCTTAATATTTTTTTTATCTTTAACATTCTTTAGTTCTTTGTTAACTTTCCTCTTTTTTAATTTAGTGTTTTTAATTGTTTCTTGTTTTTCCGCCTTTACAATTTTTTTAATCTTTTTTTCTTTTTTTGGCCTTTCCGCTCTCGGCAAAGTTGATCTTAATTTTTGTTTTATCTCAATTTTACCACCTGCTTTTTCAATTTTTTCTAAAGCAGATTTTGAAAAACTAATATTATAACCCTTAAAAATCAAAGATTTTCTAAGCTCTCCATCGCCTAATATTTTTACCAATCTATCTTTTTTTCTAATAAACTTTCTGGCGCGTAATTTAACTATATCTATAACTTCACCTGCCTTAAATTTTTCTTCTAAGATAGCTATATTTAAAACCACCGGTTTTTGTTTTTTAACGCCTGCAAATCTATAACCACGTTTTTTAGGAAATTTCTTTATAATATCTCTTAAAACTGGCCGAGGAGTGCCACCTGCTCGCGATTTCTGGCCCTTGATACCGCGACCTGAATAAGTGCCTTTTTTACCACCACGACCGACTCTTTTCCTCTTTTTTGATAAGTGTATTGGCTTTAATTCGTGAAACTGCATAAATAATATAACAAAAAATTAGTATTAATTATCTTTCTTAATTTCTTTCTTTTCCTTTGCTACCGGTGTTTTAACTACTTTCTTTTCCTCAATTGTCTTTTTATCTTTCTGAGATCTTACATATTCTGATTTGGCATGAAGTAGGTTGATTTTATTAAATCCTTCTAAAGTGGCGCGGGCAATATTGATTTTGTTGTTGGTGCGGCTCAAAATCTTAGCTGAAATATTTTCAATACCCGATAAAGAGCAAAGAGATCTAACAACCCCTCCCGCAATTAAACCATGTCCTTTTTTAGTTGGTTTTAGCAGGACTCGCGCACTTTTAAATCGTCCAATCACATCAACCGGAATTGTTCCTTCTGAGCGTACTATTTTAATCATCTTTTTTTCAGCTTTCTTTG
>CAYPPP010000046.1:4450-5610 GCA_964412645.1 uncultured Candidatus Saccharibacteria bacterium | reverse complement strand
GCTCATGCAATTCTTTCTCAAACTGATCATCGCGAACTTGTTTAAGTATATCCGCAAATCCTGCTTCATCAACCTTGAAAGTCTTTTTACAATGTGGACATATAATGTCTTTCATATTGTTTCTTTTATGTTAATTTAATTATTCTCCCTACACTTGTACAAGATTTCTTTAATCCGCTTTTCAGCTTAATTCTTGAGCAGTCGCACAGCTTCAATCGCCTGCATTTCCGGTCAAGTTTTTCTACGACTTGGTGCTGGGTTTCGAGAGGCGGGAGTGGAATTTGCCACTCCTGCATGAGCTCAATCTTAAAATCCATTCGCACTCATCCATTAGCTTTTTCATTTTAAAAATCTTATCAGGGTCTCCCGATTCATCAACAAATATATAGTTATAAGATTTATTTTTCACAGTTTTAAAATTTAATACCTGAGGTTTGAAATCTAATCCCCAAAACCTTCAAAAATAGAGTTGACCCCATTTTTTCCCTCATAATAAATTATTAGCAACGACGATTGTCTCAATTTTTTTAATTATATTTCGCCTATCAAAATTAAAAATTCGTTGTTGTAAGTTTTCTGGGAAAATTTTCTTAATATCTTCGGAATAATATGTACCATCTCTAGGCACCTCGTAAAAAAATCTGTCTAAATCATAAAAAGATAATGCATTGGGATAATCTATTTTAACTGGACCAGATGATCCGCTCAATATTTTTAATCCGCCGTCTTGAATAACATATTCTCCACAATAAGCCCAAACGTATAAAGGAAATAGTTCATTCTCTGGCCTAAGATTTTCAACCGCACAGAAATTATAACTATCAATTGTTGTTTTCCAGCTAAAATGTTTTTGTGTCAAAAGATAGTCTGTGATGGCTTTTTCTATTTGGGTATTACCAAAGTCACCAACTAAAGATTCTTCTAATAATTCATCGGATTTACGATTTTCCTCTATATTTGATTGACGTAAAAAATAACCACCGACACCTACTGTGATAACCATAATAATCATTAGTGATATTGATAAAATTTTCTTATTCATGTTTCTATTCTACCAAAAAACAACCTGATTGGTGATTTTTCGTTTGAACAAAGTTATTTTCTTTTCTCAACTACGATTGTACAGTTACTCACTACAGCTGCAACAGCGCCAATAGCCG
>CAYPPP010000046.1:0-4412 GCA_964412645.1 uncultured Candidatus Saccharibacteria bacterium | reverse complement strand
CAATCAATGATTTTCCTTCTTCGTTTTTGATAATAATTCTCCTGATATTCCCTTCCCTAACCAGCTCTTTTACTTTTTTAACAACCTCTTCTCCAGAAACTTTAAACTCTTCTTTTTTAATGTTTTCTTTCATATTTTTGTTTTAATGATTATTTATTTATTTTACCAAAAAACCGCTTAAAAAGCGATTCTTGATGTTGCTCAGTCACAAAAACTGCGCACATGCCTGCTCTACGTAACGGACGCATTCAGAACCGTTGAGTGGGGGAGTGTTGATGAGAAGTTGTTAGATTTTGCTGAATGTTTGTAATATATATGTTAAAATAAAAATATTAATTAATTCATTATTCTAAGTTATGAAAAATCCAAAATGCTTTATATGTAAAAAACAAATATTTTCTCATAGTCAGTTAACAATATCGAACAGAAGCTTCGGATATAGACAGCTCTCTAAAATATTGTCGTTACACAACAGTTGCGCAAGCACTTACAAGAAAAATCGTAAAAAAAATATATTTGGACTATTTAAAAATAATGACACTATTATAAGCACGAAGGAATTGCGCAAACACATGGCCCTTAACTTATTTCTTGCAATAATATTTCTACTTTTGATAGTTTACAATTTTATATTCTTATTTAACAATAATGTGCCAATGATGATTGTAATAATATACAATCTATTACCCGTTATTCTACTTATTTGGTTTTTGAAAGAATTAATAATTATTACTAAAATTAATAATTTGAAATAACCAAACCTCAATCACAAAAAGCCACGCTGGGCGGACTTTCAGAAGTATTCTCCGAGAGACGGACTATGTTAGCACCTATTTGATAACAAAAAACCAGCCAGTTGGCTGATTTTTTGTTCAATTAAAGAAAATGTAAATTAGTTTATCAAATCTACCATATCGGTCACGAGCCAGTTTTCAATGCTTGTTTGTGTCCTCTTTTCCCCATGTTCAAGGTTCACCGTAAAGCATCCTGTACAACCAGTCGGTTTTACTTCTAAAATCGTCATACCCTTTTCCCATCCAACTGAATAAGCTGACATCTTTGCTGCACGTCGCTGATTTTCATCAAGTTCCCAATTTCTAATACAAGCAAAAACTTCAGCATCCCACGTATATCCAGCTGGACCCAAACAACCATACTGATCTCGTTCACCACCAATTCCCTCCGTTTCAAAAATAATTAATGGATTTTCGGTATCAGCACAAGCAATTTGCATATCTGTTGCCCCCTTTAATTCATTTTCCCGTTTAGTCAAGTTGCAAACGATATTATCTTTTTTATATCGTGTTGTAAGGCCAGACATAGCATTATGAGCATCCGTTATAAAACCTTCTTGCCCTAAAAGGTCGTTAATAAAATTATACTGACTTCTAATAGTTTCGGAACCGATCACGTCTCCAAGACCATAGCCAATACCATTATACTCCATCTCTTCCTCTTCTTCAGTGTTCCACTTCACAGTTATTGCCATTGCTTCAGTGGGCGTAGGATCACGATCAATCCCAATGATATCTGCGATTTTATCCATAAGTTTTAATATCTCTGCCCTATCTTCAAAAACACCCTCGCATCTGCCTTCTACACATTTACAGGAGCTTGGAGCTGCACAAAAGCAATCGCCTTCTGCTTCCCAATTATGATTTTTATTAAAACACCCGCAATTACAATCTCCATCTTGTCCAAAAATAACACAATCAGAGTCAATATCACAGAACATTGCCTCTACCTCACCCACTTTCTCGGGCAATGAAGCTGACTGATAAAGCCAATAGCCTAGCCCTACGACAATTATTACAATAATGATTGCAATGATTTTTTTGGACATAACTTTTAGTATTAATAATAATTAACCCTTTAAACCTCTTAAGTTATATACGAATTAAATTTAAGAAAGTAACAATTTTATTTATTATAGCACAAACCAGAAACAAAATCTCGGACAAAAAATCAAGCTTTTGTGACCAAAAAAAACGCTTCCTTATTAATTTCTCTATTGCTTCATTCCACTACTAATTATTTCTTATAGACATATTTCAGCCACCAGTTTTTGAGTAGAGGTAAGGTAAGGGTAGAAAGTGTAAATGCAACCGTAGGAACAATAGCGTTGAGCCAAGGCTGAGAAACATTGATTACCTGAAGATAGAATCCAATTGAAAGATATGTAAACGCTGCAAGTAATATCCTTCTCGTATAACTTGTCTCCCAAACTTTATCTATTGTTGCTTTCCGATTTCTTTCTTCTATTTCCCTTATTTTCTTTTCTAATTCTTGTAAATTTGTCATAATTTAATTTTACCAAAAAACCGCTCAAAAAGCGATTTTTCATTGCTCCCCATACTGAACACGTTCAGAACCATAAACCAGGGAAAGCAAGAAAAGTCGCAAATCTATTTATATATGACGATAATCTGTCTAATCACTAATTCTTCTAATTTTAGATAATCTCCCTTAAAGTCAAACCATACTCTCATAAAATCGTATCTTTTTATTTTTCTCATTTTTCCTATTTCCGGATCCTGAAGATAAATAAATCTATCGTCTAGTCCCATTACTACAGAATAATGCCCGTCAGCTGTTTCTGAGTCAGGATAATCACCTCTGCCCCTCGTAAACCAGTCTACGATGACTGGAACACCTTTTTCTAACCATATTTCGATGTCTTTAAAACTGCTATTGTTTTTTATCTTTACCCTAAAACCAAGTGCTACCGCTGTAGCTTTAATCCCTTCATCGTCTATTCCTAAGTCTTTATTCCACCCAGCCATTTTAGCTAATTCTCTTTCTGTTTTGTCTATTCCATAATAACTAAGTAAAATCTTTAAAGTAGCTGGCCCACAATAACCATGATATAACTTTTCTTGAAACGGTTTTACTTTTAATATTATATTATTCATGTTTCGTTTTTAATTATTTCACGGCTTAAATCTATTGCTTTTTCTACTTTATGATTTTAGTAAAATAATCTACTTGGGCTCTTTGCCAAGGAATTTTATTCAAAGAAGTTTTAGCATAATACTTCTCCCATTTGGAATGAGCATCCATGTTTTCATTTTAACATAAAAATCGCCACTTTGGCGATTTTTCTTGAGACAGACTTTTTAGAACCTATTTCAAGTTAAATTTTTTAACTAATTCTCTACAAGTACCGTGTTCTCCCATCTTATAAATGGCAATTTTTTCAACTGTGAATTCGGAAATGTCCCATCTTGTTTCTTTTGATATAGTTTTAGCTAACAGTTCATCTTTTAATCTAATAATTGTTAAGTGAGGAAGATATAGACCCATTGAATCAGGGTAACCATACTTCTTGATGTTCTCCTGTTGCTCTTGGGTAAAATTCATCTTGTAATCATCAACAGTATATTTTTCTCGTATATATCCCTCTCTTAAAGAATTGAGCTCTAATACAATTCTTTCGTGAATTTTCTTAATTTCTTGGGTGTAATTAAACTTTACACCGATAAACCCTTGGCCACTAATTATTCCTTTTAAGGTTAGATTAACTTTTTCTGTGTTACTGGCAATTTCCGCTACTTTCTCTAAAGCTTTACCTAAATTCTTTTCAGGATATTCGGGTGAATAAATTGTTATGTGGGGGTGGAATTGAACATTATCTAATACAAAGAATGCTTCGTTGTTTTTGCTTATTTCACGGCTTAAACCTATCGCTTTTTCTGCGATATTTTCAGGAAGTTTAAATGTTATATTTAATCTCACAAATTTATTCGTATTCATATCTCAATTTTAACGCAAAAACTATACCCTTGGCAATAAAAATGTCTAACCTTCCTGCCCGGGGTGTTTAATTTAAGTTCAAAAATGATGGCTCCCCATACTGGACGCATTCAGAATTATTGAATGGGAGGAAATAAGAAAAAAGTTGATAGATTTGGAGCCCATTTTATTAAGAGTCTAAAACTCTTCAAAAATTCTATCTCCGCCTACTTTCTTTAAATTGAATAAGATCTTTTTGTCTTCGTTAATGTAGGAAGCTAAAATTTCACCAATAAACATAATGTGGTCACTGAAATCAACTTCTTTATAAAGCTTACATTCGAAGTTCAATGTAGCGTTTTTAATTAAGGGAGATTTAATAAATCCTGCTCTTTCTGTTTCTATCTTACTTTCTTTAAACTTATCTACGTCTCTCCCTGAGACAGAACCAAATAATCTAACTTCTTTTTCTAAAAATTTATTAGGAACTGCAATGACAAATTCTTTACTTTCTCTGATAAGCTTTTGAGTATATCCTTTCTTCCATAGAACTACAGCAAATAAACCAGGCTTTCTTGAGCATTTAGTACTCATTCCGCATATCATACCCGAGGGCTTACCTTCCTTATTAACAGATATTACAAAAACACACCTCTCAGGTTTAAATTTATCATAAGCTT
>CAYPPP010000045.1:1142-5617 GCA_964412645.1 uncultured Candidatus Saccharibacteria bacterium | reverse complement strand
AAAAATAAAACATCATAAAAATAAATATATGATAGCTCATCAAAGCAAAATTGGAGTCATTGGTCTATGGCATCTTGGATGTGTAGCCGCTTCTTCTTTTGCCAATGCTGAATATAAAGTTGTCTGCACAGATTTTGATCAAAAAATACTGAAAGGATTAAAAAACGGAAAAGCGCCAATCCAAGAACCAGGATTACAAAATTTACTCAATAAAAATATTAAAAATGGCGCCCTTGTCCTGACAAATTCTCTCGAACAAACATTGATGAACGCTGACTACATATTGATATCCTTTGATACACCAGTAGATCATAATGATAGATTAGATTTGTCCCCTATTTACAAAGCATGTAATGCGATTGCCAAATACGCGCCCAAAAAATTTACATTGGTAATTATGAGTCAAATTCCTGTTGGTACTTCAAGAAAGTTAAAAAAAATTATTTTGAATGAAAACAAAGATTTGTCTTTTGATATTATCTATAGTCCTGAAAATCTTAGATTAGGACAAGCATTAAAATGTTTTAATAAGCCAGAAAGAATTATTATTGGATTAGAAAAACACGGTACAAAACAGAAAGCAAAAGAATTATTTTCTTTTACAAATGCCCCAAAAATATATATGGATTTAGAAAGCGCTGAGATGACAAAGCACGCTATCAACGCTTATTTAGCTAGTTCTATTAGTTTTATTAATGAATTAGCAAATTTGTCTGAAGTTTTAAATGTCAATATTAAAAAAGTAGTGGAAGGGATGAAAAGCGATAGTAGAATTGGAAAGTACGCCTTTTTGAATCCAGGATTAGGTTTTGCCGGCGGAACGTTGGGTCGTGACATTCAAGTATTAAGAAATTTTGGAAAAAAATTTAGAATTAAAACTGATTTCATAAATGCCGTACTAAAAATTAATAAGGATAGAAAAAAAATATTATTTAAAAAAATTGATAACATTTTTCCTTCTCTCGCTGTACTAAACATTGGCTTGCTCGGTCTTACTTATAAGGCCGGGACCGATACTTTGAGACGATCAATATCTTTAGAGGTGGCAAAAAAAATGATTAACAAGAATGCCCATGTTAGCGCCTTTGATCCAATGATTAGCGCAGAAATCAACGGCTTAAAAAAGTTAAAGATTTTGGACAGCCCATATAAAATTGCTGATAATGCAGATTTGTTAATTTTAATGACAGATTGGCCAGAGTTTAAAAATCTGGATTTTGCTAAAATTAAAAAAGTAATGAAAAAACCAATCATTATTGATATGAGAAATTTTTTGGATGCCGAGATGCTTAGAAAATTATCTTTTGATTATTATGGTGTTGGTATAAAAAATATTAATAAAAAATAAACTTATGGCTTTACTTAAAAATAATTCTACAAATTTGAAGAATAAAATAGCTGTCATTACGGGTGCTACGGGTGGCATAGGAAGTGTTATTGCATCTTCCTTCGCCAGAGAAGGCGCAAAATTGGTTATTATTGATATTAATCAAAAGAAGATTGATGCTTTGGTTAAAAAAATAGGTGGTGAATCTATTGGAATAGAAACCGATGTTCGCGATCTTGCTCAAATAAAAAAAGCGGTAAATAAAATTATCAAAAAATTCAAAAAAATTGATATTTTAATAAACGCCGCAGGTATATATGGACCGATTGGCCTTTTGATTAATAGTGATTTGGATAATTGGTTTAATAATATTAAAATTAATTTATTGGGAACAGTTAATTTTTGTAAAACAGTTTTACCCTTAATGATTAAAAGGGAAAGTGGCAGAATTATTAATTTTTCGGGTGGAGGAGCAACATTTTCCAGGCCACATTTTTCTGCTTACGCAGTTTCTAAAACCGCTGTTGTAAAATTTACTGAAATTTTAGCCGACGAAGTAAAGAGTCATAATGTTTATGTAAATTCTATCGCCCCAGGAGCAATTAATACAAATATGCTAAAAGAGGTTTTACAAAATAGAAAGGGGGCGGGCAAAGAAGAGTTCAAAAAAGCTCAAGAAAGAGAAAAAACTGGCGGTACCCCTCCTGAATTAGTTGCTGAATTAGTGCTATTCTTAGCTTCAGAAAAATCACATAATCTTACAGGTAAACTTATAAGCGCTCCTTGGGATGGTTGGAAAAAGTGGAATAAAAAAGATATAGCTCAAATTAATAAATCTGCCAAATATACATTAAAAAGGATAGATAATAAATACTTTAAAGAAATTTAAAACATGAACATAGGAATTATTGGCGCCGGTCTAATTGGGGACAAGCGCGCTCAAGCCATTAGGGAAATAGGAAGTGATAAATTGATAGCTATTGCAGATATTGATAAAAACAAAGCCATCCAATTGGCAAAAAAATATGATTGCAAAGCATTAAATAATTGGAAAAAACTACTTAAAATCAAGAATATAAATATTGTTGTTATTGCAGTGCCTAATAAATTCACAGCCTCAATAGCTATTGAAAGTTTAAAACAGAAAAAACATATTCTTTGCGAAAAGCCGTTTGGCAGAAATTCAAAAGAGGCTACGAAAATACTGAAAACAGCTGAACAGTTTAAGCGACTTGTAAAGGTTGGCTTTAATCATAGGTTTCATCCCGCCATATTGAAAGCAAAACAAATATTAGAAACAGGTAGTATTGGCAAGATTATGTTTATTAGGGGTCGCTATGGTCACGGAGGAAGATTGGAAATGGAAAAAGAATGGCGGACTAATAAAGAAATTTCTGGTGGTGGCGAATTATTAGATCAAGGCGTTCATTTAATTGATCTTTGTAGGTATTTTTCTGGAGAATTTAAAAAAGTTTTCGGAACGGTTGATACAAAATTTTGGAAAATTAATGTTGAAGACAATGCTTTTGTTCTTTTAAAGAATAATCAAATAACTGCTCAACTACATGTTAGCTGGACTAATTGGAAAAATATATTTTCTTTTGAAATTTATGGCACTAATGGATTTTTACAAATAGAAGGATTGGGTGGAAGTTATGGAAAAGAAAAATTGATTTTCGGTAAAAGGAAAAAAGAGTTTGGTGTTCCAATAATCAAAGAATATTTTTTTGAACAAGATATTAGCTGGCAAGAAGAATGGAAAAATTTTCATAACGCTATTCTCGGTAAAGAAAAAATGAATGGAAATGATACTGATGGACTAAGAGCTAATCAAATTATAGAAGCAATTTATAAATCCAGTAAAACTAAAAAAAATATCCAATTATGAAAAAACATAAAGCTCTTTTTCTTGACAGAGACGGCATAATTAATGAGATAGTTTTTAGAGAAAAGAAACATGTTTCTCCAAGAACTTTTAAAGAATTTAAGCTTAAAAAAGGAATTGAAAGATTTTTACAAAAAGCTAAGAAAGCAGGATTTTTGAGAATTATAGTTACCAACCAGCCAGACATTGCCCGCAAATTAATGAAAGCAAAAGAGCTAGAGAAAATGCATAATTTGATAAAGAGAGAATTGTTGATAGATGAAATTTTTTATTGTCCTCATGATGATGCTGATAATTGTCCTTGTCGCAAGCCCAATCCTGGTATGTTAATGGATGCTGCCAAGAAATGGCAAATTAATTTGGGAAAATCATTCATAGTGGGAGATTCATGGAAAGATATGGGAGCCGGAGAAAATGCTGGATGTAAAACCATTCTTTGGCAAACCGATTATAATCAAAAAAATCAAGCTGATTTTAAAATAAAAACTTTTTCGGAAATCCTAAAAATTATAATTTAAAATAATTAAAGTATTAAGTTATAAATAAAATATGACTAAAAAAATAAAGAACTTGAAAATTAAAATATTTGCTGATGGAGCAGATAAAGCAAGTATTGTGGAATTGGCAAAAAAAACATGGATCAAAGGATTTACTACTAATCCCAGTCTCATGAAAAAGGCTGGCGTTAAAGATTATCAAAAGTTTGCAAAAGAAATTTTAAAAATTATTAAAAATAAACCTGTATCTTTTGAGGTTTTTTCTGATGATTTTAGAGAAATGGAACGCCAAGCAAAATTAATAAATTCATGGGGAGAAAACGCTTATGTTAAAATTCCTATTACCAATACAAAAGGAAAGTCATCTTTTGATTTAGTCAAATCCTTGTCTTGTGATGGCATTAAATTAAACATCACGGCTGTTTTTACTCTTGAGCAGGTTAAACATATTATTAAAGCTCTTTCGCCTAAAACACCCTTTATTATTTCTATATTTGCGGGTAGAATTGCCGACACAGGAAAAAATCCGATACCAATTATGAAAAAGGCCTCAAAGATTATTTCTGGATTTAAAAAATCCGAACTTCTTTGGGCAAGTTCCAGAGAACTATTAAATATTTTCCAAGCCGAAGAAAGTAATTGCGACATTATTACAGTCAGTCCAGATATTCTGAAAAAACTTGAATTAATCGGTAAGAATCCAAAGCAATTTTCTCTTGAAACAGTAAAAATGTTTTATAAAGATGCTCAAGCAGCTGGCTATAAG
>CAYPPP010000045.1:0-1042 GCA_964412645.1 uncultured Candidatus Saccharibacteria bacterium | reverse complement strand
CTTTAAAAAAGCTTGACGGAAGAGTAAGCTTTAAAAAAGCTTGACGGAAGAGTAAGCTTTAAAAAAGCTTGACGGAAGAGTAAATTGTAAAATACTACTATATGTCTTATAAAAATTATATCAATATTTATCTAAAAGAAGTAAAAAAAATTGTAGAAAAAATTGATCATACTAAAATTGATGAGTCCATAAAAATTCTTAAGCATTTAAGAAAAAAAGGGGGGAGATTATTTATTTTAGGAGTAGGTGGCTCTGCGGCTAATGCTTCCCATGCTGTGAATGATTTTCGTAAAATCTGCCAGATTGAAACATACACCCCTGTTGATAATGTCGCTGAATTAACCGCATGGACTAACGATAATGGTTTTGAATATATTTTTATTAAGTGGCTTCAATGTTCTTGTTTTAACAAAAAAGACGCTTTGCTTATTCTATCGGTTGGCGGAGGAAGCCAAACTACTTCCAAAAACTTAGTTTTAGCAATGCGTTATGCAAAAAAAATAGGAGCTAAAATCATGGGGATTGTCAGCCGAGATGGTGGCGAAACAAGAAAATTGGCTGATGTTTGTATCTTAATTCCATCGATAGTACCAGAGCGCATTACCCCTCATGCCGAAGAATGGCAGGGAATAATATTGCATCTTATGGCAGGCGCTTTGAATAATCAAAAATAATAATTTTATTTGTGTTTTATTGTTATATGAAGAAAACAAAAATCTTAGTAACTGGCGCGGGTGGTTTTATCGGCCATCACTTAGTTCGCTTTTTAAAAAAGAAAGGTTACTGGGTCAGAGGTGCTGATATTAAATATCCTGAATTCTCGCCTAAAGATGAAGCTGATGAATTCTTTAAGATTGATTTAAGAGATCCTAAAAATTGCTTAAAAGCAACCAAAGGAATTGATGAAGTTTATAATTTAGCCGCTAATATGGGTGGCATCGGATTCATTACATTCCACACTTCTGATGTCTTGCATGATAATGTTTTAATTAATACCAATATGGCAGAGGCGTGCAAACAAAATAAAGTTAAAAAGATATTT
>CAYPPP010000044.1:0-6251 GCA_964412645.1 uncultured Candidatus Saccharibacteria bacterium | reverse complement strand
TTGTATGACGATCTGTTTTAGAAAAACCTTTAGATTGCCGCGTCACTCGGCTTACGCCTCGTTCCTCGCAATGACGAAACAACAAACAATGACGTTATTAAAATTCAATGTTTAAAATCAGAAAAAATATATTATTAGCGCCTTATACGAATTATAAAATAGGCGGTCCGGCGCGATATTTTTGTGAGATAAACAATAGGGAAGAAATCATTGAAGCTTTGAATTTTGCGCATAAAGAAAATGTGCCAGTTTTTATTTTAGGCGAAGGGACGAATATTTTAGTCTCGGACAAAGGATTCTATGGTTTAGTTATTAAACTACAGGGCTTTGAAAAAATCCAAATTGCAAACAACAAATTACAAATAAGAACCCCCCAGTGGAACCGGGGGAACCTTGTCGGAACATTAAAACCCAAATATCAAATATCAAATAATAAACAGATTCAAGATTCTAAAATTATTGTTGGCGCAGGGAGTTTATTAGGCGATATAGTGAACTTTGCCCTAAAAAATGAATTACAAGGCCTTGAATGGGCTTCTGGTATCCCTGGAACTGTTGGAGGAGCTATTAGAGGCAATGCAGGAGCGTTTGGATCGTGTATGGCAAATATTGTAGAATCGATAGAGATGATTGAAATGAAAAAGAAGAACCTTCCCGACACATGTCGGGAAGAACCTTGGCAGAAAAATGATAATGGATACAAAATTAAGATTTTGAACAATAAACAACTTAAATTCAAGTACAGGACAAGTATTGTTAAAGAAAGAGAAGGTATGATTATTTTGAGCGCAACTTTTAAACTTAAACGAATTGCGAATTATGAATTAGAAGAATTCTCCAGTGGAACCGGGAGAATCTTGACGAAAGATAGAATTATGAACAAGAGAAAAGCAGAGGATCATATAAAATATCGTAAAGAACATCATCCGCTGAAATATCCGTCATGTGGAAGCGTCTTTAAAAATGTGGAGAGAGAAAAAATTAAGAGAAACAAAGAATTGCTGGAAGACATTAAAAATGAAGTTGTGCCCGTGGCGATTTTAATTGCTAAGGCAGGATTAGTTGGCAAAAAAATAGGCGGAGCGCAGATTTCAGAGAAACATTGCAATTTTATTATTAATTTAGGAAACGCCAAGGCAAAAGATGTAATAAATTTAATCAAATTGTGCCAAAAAGAGGTTTTCAAAAAATTCGGAGTGAAATTGAACACAGAAGTACAACTTGTTGGCTTTGATTAACACAATCATTAATTATTTTTTTAAATGATTATAATTGCTGCAAAAAATACATTCTTAAAACAAAGAACAGGAGTAGAGGAATATAGCTTTCAATTGCTCAAACACATAGCTAAGAAAGAGAAAAAAGAACAAGTTGTTATTTATACAAACAAAATTAAGGAAAAAATAGATTTGCCGTCAAATTTTCATCTGAAAGTTATTCGTTTGCCATTTCTCTGGACACAAGTTGGTCTTTCATGGAAAATACTAAAGTTACGAGTTATGAATTACAGGTCACGGACCACTCTAACATTATTCATTCCTGCTCATGTAATGCCCGTGATTCATCCTAAAAGAACGATTGTAACGATTCATGGCTTGGAATATGAGCATTTTCCTGAATATTATTCATGGTTTTCGCGTAGGTATTTAAGATGGTCAACATATTATGCGACGAAACATGCTTGGAAAATTATTTCAGTAAGCAAAAACACTAAACAAGATTTGATAAAGCTGTATAGGGCAGATCCCAATAAGATTAAGGTTATCTATCATGGCGTAACAATAAATCAAAAATCAAATTCTCCCATCAAGGTTCTTTGCAAAACAAAGGTTCTTCAAATCAAAAATCAAAATGATAATCAAAAAATTACAAATAAAAAATACTTCTTATATTTAGGAAGGATTGAGTTAAAAAAGAATGTTCTGGGAATTATTAAAGCATTCGCAATATTCAAAAAGAATTATGAAGACAGAGGCCAAAAGCCATATGCTATAAGTTATAAGTTAATACTAGCTGGGGGAGTAGGATATGGATGGAAAATCATAAAACATGGAACTTGTAACTTGAAACATAAAAAAGATATTATTTTTATGGGATATGTTGACGAAAAAACGAAATGGCAATTATTAAAAAATGCCGAAGTGCTTGTTTTTCCTTCTTTTTACGAGGGCTTCGGGATGCCTATTTTAGAGGCTCAAAGCGTGGGTACTCCCGTAATTACGAGCAAAGGATCAAGTATGGAAGAAATTACAGACAAAACAGCTTTGTTAGTAGATCCAAACAAACCGGAGAAAATTGTGGAGGCAATGTATAAAATTATTAATGATAAAAAACTAAGGAAGAACCTAATTGAACAAGGACATAAGAATGTGAAAAAATTTTCTTGGCAAAAGTGTGCGGAAAGAACTACTAAAATTCTTTATTCATAATTAATTATTCATGAAAATTGCTCTTGCTCATGATTTTTTAATTCGCTGGGGAGGGGCAGAAAAAGTTCTTTTTGATTTGCATAAAATTTTTCCCAAAGCGCCAATATATACTCTTTTTTATGATAAGAAATTTGTAAATGAATATTTTCCAGGAGTAAAAATTAAACATTCCTATCTCCAAAGAAGATATTTATTCTTACGCGTATTTACGCGGGTGGCTAGACATATTTACGCAGATATTCACCGAGTATTATTGCCATCAATGCCACCAGCGGTGGAAGCTTTAGATTTTTCTGATTACGATTTAGTAATCTCTTCAAGTTCTGGGTTTATGAAAGGAATTATTGTACCAAGCAGAACAAAACACGTTTGTTATCTTCATACGCCAACACGCTGGGCGTGGCAGGACTGCAAACATGGAACATTTTTAAGAAAATTATATATTCATTTTTTTAGAATTTGGGATTTTGAGGCGAGCCAAAGACCAGATATACTCATGACAAATTCACACTATACTGCGCAAAGAATAGAGAAATATTACAGAAGGAAAGCGGAAGTTGTATGTCCGGGAGTAGAAATGAATCAGGAATCAGGAATCAGGAATCATGAATTAAGATACGATATGCGACGCACTTCATATTTAATACCGAACAATAAATATTTTATTATAATCAGTAGATTGAGCGTATATAAGCACATTGACTGGGCAATTGAAGCATTTAAAGATTTACCGTATAATTTAGTAATAGTTGGAGAGGGGAGAGAATTAAAAAGATTGAAAACTCAAAGCATAAAGATTAAGAAAAAAATTATTTTTACAGGTTTTATAAAAAATAAAAACAAGCTTATTCAGCTTGTAAAAAACAGCATTGGTTTAATTCATTTGGCAGAAGAAGATTTTGGATTATCAATTCTTGAGACACTGAAATTAGGCAAGCCCGTTATTGCTTACGATAAAGGGGGATCCAAAGAATTAATAAAAAAAGGTGTATCTGGTGAATTTTTCACCAATAAAAAGGACTTAGTAAAAACAATTAAAAAAGTGGCGAAAAACATTGATAAATATAAATCAGTAATTATAAAAAAAAGTGTGAATGGATTTTCACAGAAAAAATTTAAAAAAGAAATTCTGAAACACATAACACAAAACATAATATAAATAAATAAGCTTATTTTTATGAAAGATATCTATCAATTTCTCCAAAATTCTATTGCCCACAAACATCTTGCGCACAGCTATTTAATGCTCCAGACAAAATCGGAAGCTGATAATCATTTTATTAATAATATTAGCCAACTTCTTTTGGGCGCGCAGAAAGAAACAATGAAAAGAGCTTTTATGGCTGAAAGATTAATCGTAAGTCCAAATGAAAAAGGAATCATTGAAAAAAAAGAAATTGAAAAAATCCTTAATTTTACTAAACTAAAGCCGATATTTAGTCCAAAACGCCTTGTTATTATTCAAAATGCGCATCTTTTAACATTGCCAGCGGCGAATAATTTACTTAAAATTATTGAAGAACCGCCTGTCTATTTGATTTTTTTCCTATTGAGCCATAGAATTGAACTTTTACCGCAAACCATTCTTTCTCGCTGTGTTATTCTAAAAGAAACAAGCCGAAAAGTGGCGCCCATCTTAAAAAAAATAATCGTATTTCATAAGAAAATTTTTGAGTCCAGCCTTAATGAACTCTTTATCTTAGCCGAAGATTTATCTAAAAAAGATAAAAAAATAATCATTAAATTGCTTGGTGATTGGCTTGGATTATTAGGAAATTCGCTGAAAGATAGTGTTAACAATAAAAGATGCAAAAAAACAATTTTTCAGATATACTGTATTAAGCAAGCTAAAACAATTTTAGAAACAACTCATGCCAGCTTAAGATTAGTGTTAGAAAGATTGTTTCTAAAACTTGAAACAAAACAACCTCCTAACAATTCTAATTACTAATCGTCAATTACTAATTATATGATGGATAATTTTATAGACAACTTAAAACAGGAATTTGCTAAAGCAGTAAGCCATCTTAAAATTGAATTGAGCAAAGTTCATACAGGACGGGCAAGCGTAGGATTAATAGAAGATCTTGATATTGATTATTATGGCGTGCGAACACCCTTAAAGGCGTTAGGATTAATAACGATAACAGCTCCTCGTGAAATTAAAATTGAAGTTTGGGATCAAAATGCAGTTAAGGCAGTGAGTGATGCTCTAACAAAAGCTTCTTTAGGATCACTGCCACAAATTGAGGGCCAATTGATCCGCATTAATTTGCCCCTCATGACAAGTGAAACGAGAGAGAAAATGGCAAAAAGAATTCATACGCTTTCAGAAGAAGCAAAAATATCATTAAGAAGTAATCGCGAAAAGATATGGAACGATATTCAAAAATTAGAACACGATGGAAATATTCGCGAAGACAAAAAATTTAAATTGAAAGAAAAAATTCAGGAGCTTATTGATAATTACGGCAAACAAATTGATGAATTAGAAGAGAAGAAAGAAAGAGAAATTAGAAATTAATTAGTTTTAAGTTTAAAATAGAACATGTCCGTTTTTTTAGTTATATTACTCTTTAGTATCTTGGTCTTGGTTCATGAAGCCGGACACTTTTTTAGCGCCAAAAAATTAGGTATCAGAATTGAGGAATTTGGAATAGGATATCCGCCGAGAATAGTAGGCATATATCGGAATAAAAAAACGGGAAAATATAAAATATTATGGAGAAAAAAAAGAAATGTTATAACGCAAAATTCATCAGATTCAAAAAAGAAAACAGCGCAAAAAATACATAGTACTATTTATTCGCTGAACCTTATTCCTTTTGGCGGTTTTGTTAGAATTTTTGGACAAGATAGAGGAGATAAAAATTCATTAAACAAAAAAGACAGTTTCAATTCTAAAAGCGCGCTTAAAAGATCAATCGTTATTTTGGCAGGGGTTACAGCTAATGTTGTTTTAGCAATGATTTTTTTAAGTATCGTTTTTCTCTTAGGCGCTCCAGTTGAAGTTAATGAAAATACAGTGGGCAAATTAAAAAACGAACATGTTGTAATTATGGACATGGCTAAAGATTCTCCTGCCAGCACAATGGGACTTCAAATGGGAGACAAAATTATTAAAATCGCAAGTCAAGAATCTCAAATCATAAACCAAAAGGAAATTAACATTACTGAAATTGATCAAGTGCAAAAACTTGTTAACGAACACAAGGGAGAAGAAATACTTATGACAATTCAAAGAGGTGAGAAAAGAATTGAATTTAAGGGAATTCCCAGAGTTAATTTTCCTGAAGGAGAGGGGGCATTGGGAGTGAGCCTGATTAAGACCGGTATTATTCATTATCCTTGGTATATTGCCATCGGAAAGGGGATTAGCTATAGTTTTTCTATGTTAATTATGATTGTTGATGGTTTCTATCTTGTCTTGAAAGGGTTATTATTTAAGAGCGAATTAATAGGCAATATCGCTGGACCAGTAGGTATTTTCAAAATGACATCTCAAGCAGCTTCCTTGGGTTTTGTTTATTTTCTTCATTTTGGCGCTTTAATTTCACTTAATTTAGCGGTTATCAACACATTGCCTTTTCCCGCGCTAGACGGTGGTCATTTTCTTTTTATTCTTATTGAGAAAATCAAAGGTTCACCCATCAAGCCAAAAACAGAACGAGTTGTTAACACTATCGGTTTTTCTCTTCTGATTATCCTTATGATATTTATTACAGTTAGAGATGTTGTAAAGCTATTCTAAGAATAAGAACCTTTCGCTTTGCTCAAGAACCTTGACGGAAGAATTAGAACCTTTCGCTTTGCTCAAGAACC
>CAYPPP010000043.1:0-6457 GCA_964412645.1 uncultured Candidatus Saccharibacteria bacterium | reverse complement strand
CAAAGTAACTCAACTTCTTGATCAGTATCAAAAAGTAAAAAACGATATTTCTCAGGCAATGACTTGCCTGACTCTAAATATTTAATAATATCTCTTTTTTCGTTATCAGTTATATTCAGTTTGTTGCTCATATTTATACTTTTTAACTGTATTTTTATAGCATATTCAAGACCGATAATTTTTGACCCGTCTCGAACGCACAGGACCCGTCAATTACGACGGATCTCGGGCTAGCTCAAGGTGGCTGCCGGGCTTGGATTCGAACCAAAATTGACGGATTCAGAGTCCGCCGTCCTACCGTTAGACGACCCGGCAATGTTTTAATAAAAAAACCTTAAACTCAAATAATTCGCTTGCAATTATAATCCTTAAAATACCTTGATTTTATCAATCAGTTTTTCGTGAGGGACTTGGGTTAATGCTCTTACAAAATTATCAAACATATCAAGCCGATACTCAAATTCTTGTTGATTCATAGCTGCATAACGTATTTCATGACCCATTTCTGCTTCAATTGATTTAATGACTTGAACAAGTTTTAAACGCTGAACATCATCAGAAACAACAAGAAGATCTACCTTAGTGTTGTCAACGTTCATAAAAACGCCTGTTATGAGCACCAATTTCATTTTTCCTATTTTTCGAAGCTCACTCACTAATTTATTTTTAACTTCGGGCGTTGATTTTAGAATTAAAGATTTTAACTCCTGATAAAATTGAAATAATTGATTAACTTGATAAAGCCGTCTTTCACGGCCTATTCTTTTTGCGCCTTTTTTCTCTTCTTCTGACGGCTCAATTCTGATGATGCTTGACTTCAATAATCCAATTTTTCTTAATTTTCTTAGTTGGTATCGGGTTGAACTAGGGTCAGAGTGGATTTTTTTGATCACTTCATCAAGTGTATACCGATTATTCGCATTTCTAAAAAACAATCTCAAGAGTTTTACCTTAATTGTTGAATCAAATAACCCCTCCAAAATTGTATCACTCATAATTTTATAGTTTACAGGTTAAATTTTCACCTAAAACCATTCTACTCCCCTAAAAATTCTTTGTCAAAACATTTAAAAAACAAATTTATTACAAGATGTGGATAAATTATTCAAAATTTGCCCTATTCTCTTTAAAATTCCGAATATATCTTCTCTTTTTGTGATTAAAATACTATAATTATATTATTATATGATATAATGGAAATATATGAGCAATGATTATTCTCCACAAGTTTTAGAAGTTGTTTCTAATGCAGATAATAACAAACAAAGTGTTTGCGAAACTTTTGTTTATGAACCAACTAATGTTGAAGAAGAAAAACTAGGATATTTATATATCGTAGGAGAAGCTGTAAGCAATGAACAGAATAAAGCACAGATTGTTACTTTTTTGAATTTTATAGCATCCAAAACTTCTCAGATTTTTTATAAAAGAACTAACCTTTCCTCCAAAGAAGCCATAGAGAGAACCTTAAAAGATGTTAATAAAGATATTAAAAATTATTTTCAAAAATTTGAAATTAATTGGCTTCGTGAAGTCAATTTAGCGATTATTTTAGTTGTTCCCCAAAAAAGAGAGGTTTATTTCGCCATTATTGGAAAATTTCAAGGATTACTGTGGCGACGCGGACGTTTGGCAAATATCGCTCAAGATTTTAATAACGATGAACCGCAAGAAATCAATCATTTGTCATTTCAATCTATTGCTAATGGCAATATAGAAATTCGCGATAAATTTATATTTAGCGTTCCTTCTCTCTTAAGCTATATAACAAAATCAAAACTTAAGATGATTATTGATAAAATACAGTATGGATCTTTGGGAAATTTTAAAAACAATCTTAATCTTCCAGATAATATAAATTTCGCTTTAATTGTTCTAAATATTGGTCCTTCTTTGGAAAAGAAAGTCCAAGCGCCGCAAAAGATTGAAGAACCCATAATCTCACCCGAACCAAGTATCCAAAGTCCCCGAAAGAAATATGTTAAAATCATCGTTTTGAGCGTAATTTCCTTTCTCGGCATAGCTTCTAAAAAGATTTACTCATTGGTCAAAAAAATAAAATTATCAGAAAAAACTAAAACGATCCTTTCGCGCTCTAAGAAATTGTCTGAAATTAAAATTAAACCAAAATTTTCTTTGCCAAAATTTTCTTTCAAAGAAAAATTTCAAAAAATAAGCCCATTATTCAAAAAGCGAAGTTATCTAAAAAGAAAATATGTTTTATTGGGAACGGGCACGATTTTTATTGTTGTTTTAATTGTAATTTTTCTCAATGTTCGCCCTCAAGAAAGACCAATTACGCCTGATCCTAACGATACTTTTGTAGTTATTAATAATCCTTCCTCTATTTTAAATATTAAGAAGTATTCTCTTTCTTTAAATGCAAATGGGTTGGCGGTAAAAAACAATAAGATTATTCTCTTTGACGAAAGTTCACTTTATCTTTTTGATTTGAATACTAATAAAGGTAACTTTATTCTTCCCGAAATTGACTTATTGCAAAGATTTAAATTTCAAACCGAACTTAACCAAAGTTTTGCTTATCTATCTCCAGAAGGCAAAATCGCTCTCCTTAATTATAATAGCGCTGATCTGGCCCTTCAAAACGTAGAAGGAATATCTCAAGAAAAAATTCTTGATATGTCAAGTTTTGAGAATAATATTTACCTCCTTACAGAGTCAGGAAAGATTCTTAAATATGTTAATCTTGATTTCTCAAAAAGCCTTCTTTGGTTAAACAAACATGAAGATTTTGGGAAAAATTTTGTTTCTTTGTCAATTGACGGATCAGTTTATATTTTGGAAAAAAGCGGTTTGATTTATAAATACTCAAAGGGCAAAAAAGTTGATAGCTTCCTTATAACAACCGAAGGCATGTCAGAATTGGGTGATAAAATTTATACACGCCCTGAATTTAAAAATCTTTATTTAATGTCCCGCTCTCAATCTAAAATCTTTGTTTTTGATAAAGA
This sequence comes from uncultured Candidatus Saccharibacteria bacterium, assembly GCA_964412645.1. Lineage (GTDB taxonomy): Bacteria > Patescibacteriota > Minisyncoccia > JBAYJV01 > JBAYJV01 > CAYNNF01. The sequence continues at coordinate 3,485 of CAYPPP010000043.1, read as the reverse complement.
AACACAAAAACTAATTAAAAATATTTCTAGTCCAGAATGGCAAGACCTAAAGAACTTCTATATTGATGACAATGAAACAAATCTTTACCTCTTAAACGGTTTTGAAGTATATAAACTAGAGTTAAAATAAAAACAGCGCGATTCTTCACGCTGTTTTTGTTTTCTCACTTTTTTTTGAGATAATAAAAAACAGCATGCAAAATGCATGCTGTTTTTTCTATACTTTATATTTCTAATTTTATTTAATTTCTACTTCTGCGCCTGCATCTACAAGTTTTTTCTTAATCTCTTCTGCTTCTTCCGGTTTAATTTTTGAAACAATGGCTACGGGAGCACCGTCAACTAAATCCTTGGCATCCTTAAGCCCTTTGCCGGTAATTTCCTTAATTGCTTTAATCACCTGAATTTTTGATTGTCCAGCGGCTTTGAGAATAACATCAACTGTTGATTTCTCTTCTTCACCACCATTACCATTTCCGCCAGCGCCTGCAACAGGAGCAGTGGCAACTGCCATAGCACCTGAAACACCAAACTTTTCCTCAAGAATTTTAACGAGCTCCGATAATTCAAGAACTGACATTTTTTCAATTTCTTCAACTAATTTTTTAAACTTAGCTGGAACTTTTGTCTCCTTCTTGTTTTCGTTTTTTTTGTTTTCTGGCTCATTGTTTTCAGGTTCTTTGTTGACTTCTTCCTTTTTTGGTTCTTTTACTTCTTGATTTTCGTCTTTAGGAACCTCTTTTTTTACTTGCGCTGAATTCATTAAAGTATCATCAGCTTTTACTGGAGAATTTTTTATATCTTTTTCGTCTGCCATAATTTTAAATAATGGATTACAAATAATAAATTAATATTGAATTTAAATTGATTTTAAATAAAGAAAGTTTAAACTTTTATGCTTTAGTTGTCTTTATCGCATTCAGAACATTAACAAGTTTTCTCTGATTGCCGTTTAAAACACTAACAAATCCAAACATGGTTCCTTTAAGCGATCTTACGAATTGAGCTCTTAAAATATCAAGACTAGGTAATTTAGCTAAAGCAATCATATTATCTTTAGCAAGAAAATCACCATTAATAAAGCCCGCAACTAACATCTCTTTTTTGTGCGCTTGAGAAAAATCGTTAATTGTCTTTGCCACTTTGGCACCATCTTCAGCCCAAGCAATTGCCATTTGTCCCGGCTCTGCTAAAATATCAAAATTTTCAAACTTAGCGCTTTTAAAAATTTTATTTATGATTGTTTTTTTTATTGCCTTATACCCTATTTTCTCCTTGAACAGCTTAATGCGAAGTTGATTGCTTTCTTTAGATGTAAGTCCTTCATAATTAGTTATTATGAAAGCTTTCTCTTCTTTTAATTTATTGGCAAATGTTTTAGCTAGCGTAATTCTATCGCTTTTTTTAAGTTTCATAAAAATAAGAACCTTTCGCTTTACTCAAGAACCTTGATTTTCGCTTTGCTCAAAATTTAAAAATTTTTGACGGAAGATTAGGTCGCGAATTAAACGAATATAGGTCGTGAATTAACACGAATTAAAGTAAATTGATACAGATTTATCTATAATATAGTATCAAAAAACACGATTTCTAAGACCGCATTTTTATTTAGGCTACAAACTTTGTTTTTTTAATGTAGCTCATTCGCTCCTGCGCAAGATGTTTAATCCAGTTAAACTGGACCTTGCGGTCTTGGGAAAATATTTAATTGTGAATTTATACTATTATATATATGGATAAATAAATGTCAAGTAACTATTTCCACTTGCATCCTTCTTTTTCAATTTGAACAAAGCGAAAATCAAGGTTCTGGGGTTAAATTCCATTTACACCCCAGGTTCTTATTTTTCGCATATTGTTCAGCAAAAACCAAATCGTTTTTATAAAGTGTTACATTGTCAAAAATTTTAAGAGAAACCAATCCTTTTTTTACCAACTCAACATTTATATTAAGATTATCAATCTTTAAATAACGCAAAAGACGACCTTGTTCATCTTTGTCATTAATATCTTTTATCATGGTTGTTTTTTTTCCTAAAACTAGTTCTTGAAGTTTTTGTTTGGCTTCTTCATAGCACGGTTCGCCTTCTTCGTCAGCGTCAATTCCTAAAAGACACACTTCTTTGCCTCCCTCCACCAAGATAGAATCTCCATCAAGAATTTTAGTCACTATTAAAGAATTACTTTCTATCTTTGGATGTTCAGTAATTATTCCTCTTAACCTCATTAACTCTTGCCAGGGACTTTGTTTTAAGTTCTGAAAATCAATATCGCGCCAAGATAAACTTGAGGTTAAGAATACTCCCACTAAAAAACCAATTATAATAAAAAAGATATTTTTAATCATGATTTAATATTCAAAATATAATCTTAAGTATATTATATCAAAGCTTTAAAAAAAAGAAAGGCGCTGAACAATGTCAGCGCCGAATTGATTTAAAGAGGCTTTTCATCTTCCGTTCCCGACGTCATAGCCGGAGAAAGAACAAGCCCTATCAAAACAAACGCCCCAATTATCCCTATAGGATTGTTTGCGCTTGCTCTCATAGTAATTTCAATCATACCATAACCAATAATGCTCAAAAGCACCACAAATGCTCTTTCGATATACAATGATTTGCCTCCTTTTAAGATAAAACTCTAAATGTGGGTTGGAATACATGTTTCTTGAGATATTCAGAAAGTTAATCTATGTTGCTAAATGTTTGCGTAGTACGTTGTGAAATTCCTATATGTTGTAGAAATATTGTTTCCGAATCTTTCTCTTTCCATATCTCAATCTGCGATCCATGTGGAGTTGTAAGAACAAACTTTAACTCTTCCATGTTTTCCTCCTTTGTTGGATTATTTTGGTGAACTATTTATATCATATCATTAATTCAAGTTTTGTCAATTTCCTTCCGAACAAAGAGTTGCTATGATCATAACTATTGACAAAAGCTATTTTTAGGTTTAAAATATAGTTTATGATAAAACTTAAAAGACAATTTGTTGTTTCATTATCTTTCGTTGCCATCCTCATTGGCGTTGCTTTTTGGATAACAAGCGTTCAGCAAAAAAATCAACAAAAAAATGCAAAAATCCAATATCTAAACGAAACTACTACATCCGTAGAGACAAAAGAAGATCCAAGTGTTTTTTCTCTTTTGCGACAAATGGCTGGTTTTGAAAAAGAAATGAGCTACCTTTTGCTTTTTCAAAATAATCTGGAACTTCGTCCTACTGGTGGTTTTGTTTCAAGTTTTGCTACCACAAAAATCAAAGATGCACATCCAGATAAATTTCAGTTTTATTGCACAGCGGTTTTTGATATAGATTTATCAACGCCCACACAAATAGAACCGCCTGATCCAATCAAAAAATATCTCTGGGTAAAAAACTGGCAATTTAGAGATGGCAATTGGTCTCCTGATTTTCCTACGACAGCTGAAAAAATGATAGAACTTTATCATCTTCAAGGGGGTCAAGAAGAATTTGACGGTGTT
>CAYPPP010000042.1:0-6618 GCA_964412645.1 uncultured Candidatus Saccharibacteria bacterium | reverse complement strand
TATCTAATATATGTAGTATTATGAGATAAAATTCCATTTGTATAATATCTTTTATTAGATTCGTGATCTAATTCTAAATCATACATATTTTCTGATATTTCTAATTTTTTAATAGATATGACTTTTACTGGTCTTATGCGTCCGTGTATAATATCTCCCTCCCTTAAATCTTTTACAAAAATTTCTTTTTCACATTCGTCAAATACTATATGATTATCTGCACAAAATAATTCATATATGTCTGTTTTTAAATGATAAATTTCGTATTTAATAGTTTTATGAATGGCATCAATATTTACCCACCCGTCATCTGTTAAAACTTCATAATCATCTATTTTTTTGGATTCAATAAATTTTTTATCCATTATTTAAAAATTTTATACATTTATTTAATATTTCTTTTTTATTTTCTCTTATTTCAGTTTCCCATATAATTAAAATATCATATCCTAAATCAGATAATTTTTTTATTCTAAATTCATCTTTTTTCCATATTTCTTTAGCCGTTTGAATTTTTTTAGCAGACATTTTTATAATTGAAGTTGATTCATATAGTTTAGGATTGGCATGATAAAAATCTCCGTTAAATTCTATTATTTTATTTTTATATAAACAATCTACATAAAATCCTTTATTTGAATTATATCTAACCCATTTTTCTTTTTCTGCATATAAAAGTTCTTTATCTACATTTTCATTTAACTCATCAAAAAATATTTTAGAAATTTTACTATATCTTCTAAAAAAAGAATTTTTTCTTCCTGAACCTCTTTTTATAGATAATTCTTCTACATAAGTTTCCCCATATTTTTCAATTAATTCTTCTTTTGTTCTCCCCCTAGATTTATTAATTTTTTCTCTTTCTTCTAGAGATTTATTATAATATGTATTTTTTCTGTTCTTTAATATTTCTTCTTTTTTTGTTTTAGATAATGAATTAATTGATAATTTATTTCTGTTTTCATTACTTTTTTCTTTAGCTTCTATCTTTGAAAACCCCTCTTTAACCCAATATTCTTCTTGCCAGGGCATTAACATATTTTTATAAGATTCTTTAGAACGTTTTTTTGCGTTATTACTTTGTATTTCTTTAATTTTTAGAATAGCTTCCTCTTCAGTTAAGCCTTTCTTCTCTACCCAATATTTTTTTGTGAATATAGACATTTTTATTTTATATATTCACTAAGGAACTGGAAAAACTACATTAAATCTTCTATATATATCTCTTCTACTTTCCCTGTTTTTTTGTTTCTAATGTGGATTTTTGTTTTTCCTATTACACATTTTCCAGTTCCAGGTGAACCCCTGAGAATTACAAGATTAGATTTCTTTTTATCATTCAAGCCTTTAACAATTTCTGCAGAAACTTCTGGAAAACCATCATTGTAATTATCATCTAAATCAACTTTTATTTTCTTTACATCAAATCCAGTTTTTTCAAATCCTGCTTGACCTTGATAAACTACATAGATTTTATTTTTTTGTGTAGCAGATTCAATACAGCCTTTAAGTAATGATATTAAAAGATGTATTGTACTATCTGTATCTTTTTCATCAACTGAATTATAGTAAAAAATTGCTTCATCTGAATCTACATACATGTAAAGAGGATCGTCTCTTCCAGTATCAAAAGCAATCATTAAGAGGTTAAGATGAGTTTCACCTCTTTGGTCTTCATATGATTTATACAATGAGGTGTTAGGGGGATTAAACATCTTAAAAAACTCAGTGAGAAACTTTTCAGTATTAACGTATCGTATTCTCAAAAGATCCGGATACATCCCATGGACTTTTTGATATCGATATGCGTAAAATTCGGATTCAGAATACGCACCTAAATATCCTTCAGTAGCTTCTTCCATTTTCATAAATGGTGTTATATTAGCAAACTTTAGCTTCCCTACTAGATCTTTCGTAAAAGATCTCTTTTTTATCTTAGTATCGATAAATATATTCTTCATAGTTTTCTTATCTTTTTTCATACTGTTTTCAAACGCTTCTTCATCGTCCCAATCTTCTATGTTATCCCAATCTATAGCATCTGCTGGATTTGATTTCAAACTTTCTATCGCCATATTTACATTTTTATAAGATTATTTTATTTTCCTTCGAGCCACGTTTTCCGTTTTTGCGATGAGCTCCCGAACGCAATATCTAAATATTTCTTTGCACTTCTGTCTGGAACTATCTGGAACAACATCTTGTTGTTCATTACATAAATCCAATCTTCCATGTTCAATGAACCAAGACCCTTTAAGTAAGTTACATTTTGAACTTTCTTAGTCTTTGAATACTCTTGAAATTCTTCCATTGTATAAAAATACAATCGTTCTTTACCATAACTACATGCAACTAATGGAGTTATAATCTTGAATAGCCTTTTATCTTTCACAATATGTGGAAACCACTTATGGAAGAGATTGATTATCAAGGAGCTGATGTGTTGACCATCTGGGTCTTCATCTGCAGCTATCACAATCCTGTCATAAACTGGCATCTTTTCACTATTAGGTTCAATATCTAAAATACTCATGATTTCAAGAATCTCAGCATTGTTAGATAAATCTGATAGTTTTCTTGTATTCTTAACTTTTCCTTTAAGAGCATAGACTCCTTCGATTTCTGAATCTCTTGCCTGTTTTACTGAACCTGCTGCAGATAATCCTTCTGTAATATAGACTACATGCTTTTTCTTAGATGGCGGGCTGTATTTTTCAGAGATTTTTCGTTTCGACTGTCTTTTTGCCCTCTTAATTTTGTTGAGGTTTTCACTTTCTAATCTGTCCTCAATCTTTTGCTCGATATGTTTTGATATCTCAGATTTTTTAAGGTATCGTAAAAGCTTGCCTTTGAAATTCTTTTCTAAGTCATCTTCCATTTCTCCTCTTGAGGTTGCAAGTTTAGTTTTATTCTGGTCTGCAAATCTCATTAAGTGAGATGGAACATTTAACGATATAAGAGTTTCAAAAAAGTGATGTGATAAGCTATACTTAAAATAATCATTACACCAATCATTTACAACCTTCTGATGGATTCCAGTACATTGTGAGCCATTCACAAATGATAAAGAACCTGAATTTTCGTATGATTCCCATAAAAATACTGCGCCAAATGGAGTCTCTACTTTAACATAATCACCTACTATGAAATCAGTAGTGATCGGAATTTCAATATCTTTTCCGTCTTTAATAAACCTACATACCAACTTAAGTTGATTGATTAGAGGGTCACTCTGGATTAAAAAAGCTTTATATGATAGATAAGTGGATATAAGTTGTTCATCCCATACAAAATCTGGAAAGATTTCTTGAGAAGGAATGAAAGAAACTGTAGTTCCGAGTTTTGCTTTTTCTCTTGGTCCTTTTTCTTCTGTTACTACCACAAAGTCTTCCCAATCAAAATGAACACTATGCGTTTTGTTTACAGTTGTGATTGAGAATTTTTCTGATAGTATGTTTGTTACTGCCGCGCCAACACCATGTGTTCCAAGAATGTTTGTACTAGTGTCAATAAAATTAGAACCAGCATGAAGTTCTTCCATTGCAGTTCTAACCACATTCTTTTTAGTCTTTGAATGTTTTGTATTAGCTTTATAAAAACCATTACCTTCATCAGCAATAGTAACTTCGTTTGTATCAAGATTAACTGACACATAAACATTCTTCATTTTGCCTTTCATTCTCTTGGCTTCATCAAGAGCATTTTCAAGTACCTCAACGATAAGGTGCATAAAACCAGGTGACCATGTTTTATCAACCATTTTAAGTTTGCCATCTACAATGATTGGTAACTTATCTTCCATTGGTGCAACTTGACCAATGTACATGGTTGGGCGTAATCTTACAGCCTCAAACGTATTAAGTGCTATTATTTCTTTGGAATTCGTTTGCCTTACTGCCATATTACTTTTTTATATTATATACTGTTTGTTGTTAAAGTTTCCCATCCCAAGATTTAAAATTCATCCTCTGTTTGTTCATCTGGTTCATTTGCCTTATCTATGTTATCTTCATTGAGATAATAATAAATGTCTCCTCTGCTATCTTGTGAATCAAGATATTTTCTAAATTCTTCAACTGTGTATTTTTTCATTTGTTTTTATGTTAGTTAAGTAATATAACCAAAATAGCTGGGATAAAAAAATTCTAGCCCAACTATTTTTAATTTATTTTTACCTATCAAGCGTCGTGCTTTAAGATAAATTTATTTTTAACTTCCCAACCTATACAATTAATAGATTTTGGAGTCATTTTACTTCTTTGTTTTTTAGAATCTGGGATTTTTCCTTTATTTATAAATCTTTTCATTTTTGCTATTGAGATATCATATTTGTTACAAAACCCTTCAAAATTAGCAAATACTTCATATTGTATATTATTTGGGTTTATAAATATGAAAGATTTTGAACTGTGATTATCCGCCCCTGTCATTTTTCCAGTACGACCTTTAGATATTAAATTTATTGTTTCTTGTTTATGTTTTTTTCCGTAAAAATGATTTTTTTCTCCTAGATGGGATTCTCTCAATTTTTCTTTTGTTTTTAATGAGGCTTTTCTACCAATTGCCCTTTGTCTTATTTTTTCTTTTGTTATTTCTGAATGGGTTTTCCCAGACATTCCATTGTTTTCACCTTTGCACAGTGAGGACATATTCTCAATATATTCTATATAAGAATTACCATTTCCTCCTTTTAATATGTTATATCCAATATTTGAATCTCTTGAATTTAATTTTTCTATCCAATAAATTTCACGATCATCTAATATTTTCGCTGTATCACAATATTCGATAATCTTTTTTTCAAAATTTTCGTTTCCATATTTTTGTAATGATAATTTAAAAATTTTTCCAGATCCTAAATATGCAGGATTATCATATGTTGATTGCCCAACATATATTTTTTTATTTACTATATTTGTTGTTACGAATATATTTCTTTTAATTTCCATATCGGTGTTTATTTTATATATCTAAACTCCAACACCAATTAATTTCATTTTTCGTTTAGTAAATACTTATTAGAAATTACCTTAAATGATAATCTTCCTTGGTAATCTTTAAGAGGTCTTGCATTTATTTCATCAATTACACTTTCAGCAACGAATACAATTCCTTCTCTAGGAGTAGGATACAATGCTGAATCTCCATCTGCTAATAATATTAATTCTTCAACTGTATTAGGAAGTGTCATATTAGTTTCAATAATTGGAACAAATTTTAAATCCACAGATCCAACAACCCCAATAGCATCTGATATTGGAAAGAAAGTGTATGAAACTGGATCAAATACTCTAAAGAATCTTACTTCTTGGTTATTAAGTTTATATGGATTTTTTTGAATACCTGACCCATGCAATTCGCCCTGCATAGTTAAAGCCTTTAAACCTTGGCCCTTCATAATAGATCTCATTTTCCCTTCAATATCCATTTCCCTTGCATATTTCCAAAAGGAATTACCTTCATTTTCTGTAAGAGCAAGATTTCTTGATGCTACTCCGAATATATCTTCGTAAATAGTATAAGTACATGAGGATCCATCTAACTTTTCAGTTGCAGTCCAAGTATAATTATCATGATATTCCGGAAACAATTCAGTTAAATTTTGAATTCTTTCTTCATCAGTTTTAATAGAATGAGAAAAGAATCTTCCGGCTGCAACTCCGCTTAAACAAGCTGGAATTGGAGCTTCAAACTTAATAACTCCAAGAATGTCAGTGACATTTAATCCAGGCTCTATTTTAATTGCTGGTTTGTTTTGATCATAATCAAGAACATCCGGTGTTCCGTCTAAATGTCTAACAATCATATCTTGGTGGAAAACATTTTCTAATGAAAATGCAATTCCTTGAGAAACTTGTCCTCTTAATTTTGTAGTTTTGATTCTAAACTTTCTTGGTCTTAGGAATTCAAATTCTTCTCTTTCTGGCATTAGTGAATCAATTTCACAATACACGCAAAGGTCTCCTTCTTTGAAATCTCCAATTCGGGTCACCACTTGCCATCCACGAATAGTTACTAACTCTAATGAGTCAGCATTACCATGAGGTCTTACTCTTTCAATCTTTTCAATTGTTGCTAATTTTCTTTCCATTATAATTCCACTCCTTTCTTATTTAGGGCTGTTTCTATTTTATTTAATTTGTTGAGCACTTCATTATACTGTACGTCGTTAGTGACATATGTAGGTACTTCCACAATTTTGTCCATTTTTTTGACATTGTTTATTTTAATAGGCTTGAAGTGCTTAAGCCAGCCTACTAATAAATCTAGAAATTGGTACGCTGCGATCATCGCGATGGACATAGTAACAATACCTGCCGTGATCATTCCAGCCAAGTAGCCAGAATCAATGGAAGCTTGTTGAATAAAAAATTCTATTAATTGATGCATAATTTTATTTTGGTTACATGTTTAATATAACAATAATTATTGGGATAAAAAAGTATTTAGGTGTTTATTTTACATATCAAGCTTATACGCGTACTCTTGGGTAGCTGATTTGTCTTTCCAGTCGTATTTATTCATAAGAGCATCTTTATACATTTGGTCTAAAATTAAACCAAATCTTTTGCCTGGCGGTATGTCATACATTCTCATAATAGATTCGCCGTCGATTGG
>CAYPPP010000041.1:0-6879 GCA_964412645.1 uncultured Candidatus Saccharibacteria bacterium | reverse complement strand
TTAAAAATAATCAGAAAAAGGGGTATTTAAAGCTTGTTGTAACTCAAAATAAAAAACTTATTCCAATTCCGATACACCCGAAAAGAACTCCTAAAAAAATTTTCTTCTTATCTTCTTTTAGATAAAATAAACTACCTAAAAGGAAAGTATAACTAGCTATTCCAAATATGGTAAATATATTATCATTATAATATATTGAAGTAAAAGCTAAAACAATCAATCCAAGTCCAGAATAAATATTTTGTTTAAATAAAAAAAAGAGTCCGAAAAAAACAACTCCAGAAATAATAAACCGACTAAAATATTCAGGATTATTAAGAAGGTATACTCTAACAAGAACTAATATAAAAAATGGAATACCTCCAATCGCAACAATATCTCGTGCCCCTGTCTTAATCCACCCCAGGTCATTCTTTTTCATATTTAATTAAAGATTGTCGAATATAAAACACTTTCTCTTGGGAACCTTTATAAAACAGAATTTCCTTTTTTAATTATGGCCATTAAAACACCCAGTATTTTACCCGGAGAAAAAGGCTATATTTCTAAGAAAGAAAAAACTGCTGTAAGAAAATTTGGAGAAAAAAATGCAAGAAAGGCTACTTATAAAAAAGAAAGGACTATAGGAAAAATTAAATCAGGTGCGAAAGGTTATAGAATTGGTAAACCAACAACAACACCCCGTAAAGAAAAAAAATATCCGATTTGGAGATATTCAAGAAAAATAGGAGAAATATTAGTTAAAAATAAAGATACCCCCGAAGAAGAAATTACTTTTAAATTTAACCGACTTGGAGGCATAGGAAATTTTAAACACTTAATCCAGGACGCAGATTTTCAGATGGCCTGGTTAATAAGAGAACAAGAACTTCTTATGACTCAAGAAAAGTGCTACGTGTGTGGTAAAAAAATATCTAAAGCGGCAAAGCCGAACCTTTATCACTATAAGATGTTCAAAAAAAGAATAGACCTTCTAGAGAAAGCGGCAAAAGTCCCGGAAGAAGTTCTTAATGGGAAATTAACAATTGAAGCAGGATGGGAAAAATTTAATGATATTTTAGAAGAAGGAAATAGATATTACATGTCACTAAAAGACACAGCTCTAGTTTGTGCCTCTTGTGCAAAACAAAAAAACTTAGATGAATAATGGAAAAACAATGGTTTGTTTACATTCTCGAATGCCAAGATGGCTCTTTTTATACCGGCGTAACAAACGACCTAGATAAACGAATGAAAACTCACGCTTCAGGAAAAGGAAGTAAATATGTTCGACATAAAAGATTCAAATGCCTTCTTCGGTCAAAAGAATGTAAAGATAGATCCGATGCACAAAAGGCCGAATGTCAAATTAAAGCTCTACAGAAATATGACAAATTAGATTGGTTTAATCAGTAAGACCAGTATCAAGAACTTCTTTTTCTTCTAAAATTTCCTCAGAATCTTCTTTGACATTATCCCTTACAACTTCAATATCTCCAACCTCAGTATGCTCAACATGTTCCTTCGTAGATATCATTATGCCACAAACTCCGCTTCACTAACCTGTTCCTTCCCGTCAATAATCGCAGTTCTAATAATAATCCCCTTTCTTTTTGCCAATTCCCGAACCTCAGTAGGTTTTAATTCTTCCATGTTAGAAGGATAAATAATATCACTTACATTAATTCGGTGGTTGACCTTGACCTCATTAAAATTCCCAACTCCAAAAAACAAATAATCAATAAGCCCCTTGTCTTCAGTTTTCAAAGAACAAAAATCAACGATAGGGCCATCTCCCTTCTCTTTTCCTGGTTTTCCACTCGCAGGAGCCTTAGGCTTAATTTTCAAAACAAAACCATCTCCTTTAAAACTCAAAGCGAAAAATGCCTTAGGATATTTATCCATTAATTCAAAAATTTGAGAAGGATTAACTACCCCATTAATAACATGTTTTCGGACGCCCTGGAAGTTACTAACTTTTTCAATATCAAAAGTAATTTCATCTCTCAAGTCTCTAGTAGAAACAATTACACCCTTAACCTCAGCAGAATCGCCCATCTTTTCTAGACATTTTCTCGTTAAAATATTTGCATACTCAGCTCCGGCCTTAATCGCCCATTTCTTTGCTTGTCTTTTCCCTTCAAGTAAATATTTATTTTTATATTCTCCTCGACCAAACTTCAAAAAATTTGCATGTATCTCATCATCAAAAATACCATCAAAGATTTTTTTCATAACCATACTCCAAAAATACAAAAACACTTTATAAAAGTTACCCCCCCTCAAAAAGCATATCCGAGGGGGACCTTCCCAAACTTTATAAGTTACAAAACCATAGATTACTATGGCAGACTATATTGATATAAAAAAATGGATAGTAGGAGGAATAATTCTAAGTATATTTATTCTAACATTTTTTATATTAAGACCAATAATCATTCCAATTATATTTGGATTATTATTTGCATATATATTTCAGCCTCTTTACAAGAAAATCAAAACAAAAATAAAGAGTAAAAACATATCAACACTGCTTCTGGTTCTAGGATTGGTCATTCTGATTGCAATACCAATATTTTATATTGTTCCAATTTTAGTTAACCAAACATTTGAAACATACGTTTTAATCCAAAATGTAAATATGAATGAAGTTATAGGGGAATTTATACAAAGCGATATTTCATCAGCGATAGCAATCAATATTGATAATTTAATCGGACAGATTTTCTCTTCTTTCCTGAACCAATTCAAAAATATATTAATAGAACTGCCGTCAATTTTACTTCTTTTCGCAGTATTCCTTTTCACTTTTTTCTTTGCAATCCGAGATTCCGAAGAGCTAAAAGGATATATTTCAACACTCTCTCCATTTTCTGATTCAACAGAAAAAAAATTCCTTAAAGAATTCAGGGGAATTACTAACGCAATTATCTTCGGACAAGTTTTTATTGGTATTATACAGGGCCTTGCAGTAGGTGTAGGTTTATTTTTCCTTGGAGTTCCAAAAACACTAATACTAACATTTATAGCAAGCATTGTTTCAATGATTCCAATATTGGGTTCTTGGATTGTTTGGATGCCAGTAGGATTATTTTTAATATTCACAGGGCAGACGTTCGACGGAATATTCCTTTTGCTATACGGAGCGCTATTCGTTTCAACAATTGATAATTTGCTTAGGCCATATATTCTATCCAAGCAATCAAATCTTCCAGTTGCACTAAGTGTTATCGGAACAATCGGAGGACTTTATTTCTTCGGAATAGCAGGACTCGTTCTTGGACCACTTGTCTTGGCATATGTTTTAATTATCATTGAATTTTACCAACAAGGTAAACTAAAAGATTTATTCAATAAATAAAGAGGTTTGAAAAATGAAGCTAAAAGTAAAAAATTTTAATTGGCTAGCGGGCCGTCCAGTAGTTGTCCTTAATGACGAGACTGCAAAAAAAATGAATGTTTTTGTAGACGATAGGATATCAATATCAAATTCAAAAAGAATTTATGCAGTAGTAGATATCTTTCCAAAACTCGTTAAAACAGGCGAAATAGGACTATCTGAAGAGCTAAGTAAAATTTTAAATCTAAAAAATAAATCAATTGTCGAGGTAAGTAGCTCAGAGCTTTCGGATGCCTCTTTTTTAATTAAGAAAAAACTTAACGGGGCGACACTTAATCAAAAAGAACTCAACTATTTGATATCAGAAATTGTTCATAATAATTTAACAGAGGCAGAGATAGCATTTTTTACAGCCGCCCAAAAACTTAACGGAATGAAATTCGAAGAAATAGTTAGTTTAACAAGAGCAATGGTAAAAACAGGAGTAAGGTTAAAATTTAAAGGAAAGTATGTCGCAGATAAACATTGTATTGGAGGAATAGCAGGGAATAGAACGACACCAATTATTGTAGCAATATGTGCAGCGGTAGGGTTGACCCTTCCAAAGACATCGTCAAGAGCAATAACTTCAGCATCAGGAACAGCAGATGTAATAGAAACTATATCAAATGTTGAATTATCATTAAAGAAAATAAAAAAAGTTGTTGAAAAGACAGGAGCTTGTCTAGCATGGGGCGGTTCACTTGGACTAGCACCTTCTGACGACAAAATAATACAAGTAGAACGTTTATTAAACTTAGATATCGAGCCACAACTTTTAGCTTCTATTATGTCAAAGAAAATTGCAGCAGGCGCAAAATATATTTTAATAGATATCCCATATGGAAAAGGCGCAAAAGTAAAAAATATTAAAAAAGCAAAAACTCTCGGGAAAAAATTTGAGATGATAGGAAGAAAGTTTAACTTAAAATTAAAAGTAGTTTATACGAATGGATCTTGCCCAATAGGTAATGGCATAGGACCAATCTTAGAAATGCAAGATGTTCTATCCGTTCTTCAAAATCTAAAAGAAACTCCAAAAGATTTAAGGAAAAAATCATTATTTTTATCAGCAGAACTAATTAAATTATGCGGAATAAAAAACTCAAGAAAAAAAGCAGAAGATGCCTTAAATTCAGGAAAAGCTTATAAAAAATTCAAAGAAATAATTAATGCTCAAAATGGAAAAAATAACTTTGATGAGAAAGTTTCAAATTTAAAATTAGCAAAATTCAAAAAAACAATCAAAGCAAAATCTTCAGGAAAAATAACCTGCATTAGTAATAAAGGATTAAATTCTCTTTGTAGGGTTCTTGGCACTCCGGAAATAATATCGGCAGGATGCTATATCCACAGGCAATCGGGAAAAATAAAAAAGGGCGAACCCTTATTGACACTCTACACAGAAAGCAAAAGCAAAATGAAAGACGCACTAAAGTTTCTAAAAGAATTCAAACCGATAGAGATTAAATGAAACCACTAATAAAAAAATTATTTGTGATAATAGCCATTTTATTATTTATTGGATTAATAATTATAGCAGCACTAGGAAATATGGATGCAATAAAAACTCTCTGGAAAACTTGTTAATTAAATAACACTAGTCTTCAAAATCTTAACTTCTTCAACGGGCTTTTCTCGAGAAGTTTCAACATTTCCAATTTCTTTAACAACATCCATTCCCTCGACAACCTCTCCAAAAACAGGATGCTTACTAGTCATAGGTTGCTTATCATAATCTAAAAAACTATTATCAACCAAATTAATGAAAAACTGACTAGACCCAGTATTTGGTCCAGCATTAGCCATAGAAATAGTCATAGGCAAATTAGAATGCCCCGGAACAAACTCATCCTTAATTTTAGGAATCTTCGGGTCGCCCATCCCAGTCCCAGTAGGGTCGCCCCCTTGAATCATAAAATCCTTAATAACTCTATGAAAAATCACACCATCATAAGTTCCACTCTCAACAAGACCCTTAAAATTTCCTGCAGTAATAGGCATATCATCATATAATTCAATTACAATATCCCCGTGATTAGTTTCTAATTTTATTTTTCCCATTATTTACATTCTTCTTATAGAATAAATAAGAACATCGTCAACAGGCCAATTCGCTTGCCCATTTCTTGTAGAAGTTTCTACTTTTTTAATTTTATCCACCACTTCCTCACCATTTATAACCTTACCAAATACCGCATAACCTGGATTGTTAATAGAATAATCTAAAGGATAATTATCTTCTACATTAATAAAAAATTGTGACGTTGCAGAGTCTGGAACATTTGTCCGAGCCATTGCGATTGTATATTTGCTATTTTTTAAACCATTATTTGACTCTAATTTAATTGGAGCATGGGTTTCTTTTTGTTTCCCTGAAATATCAAAGCCACCACCCTGAACCATAAATCCGTCCATTACCCTATGAAAAATTAAATTGTCATAAAATTCCGAATCAACATAAGATAAAAAATTTTCTGTAGTTATCGGAGCATCTTTAGAATTGAGCTCAACAATTATATCACCCATAGAAGTTTTTATTAATACGGTTTCTCCCATATTATCTCCTGCCATTTTTTCAATTTTGTCAACGACGTTTCCCGTGACTTCCCACTTAGAAATCGTCCAAACACCTACAATCATCAAAGCCACAGCAATTATAAGTATTGCGGTATTAATCCCAAACAAACCTTTCTTATCCATAACAAAGAAAACAATATTCTATTTAAAACTCTTTCGAAAGCCCTAAGCCGGAAAGATATTCCCAATCATCTTAACAACAAAAATCCCAAACAAAATAACCAGAATAATAACCAAGGATACAGCAACAACTTTATTCCTCAAGATTCTCTTAATACGTTCCATCAAAAACAATCCTCAAACAAATTTAAAAAGCTATCTTCCTCAAAAACATTAGGCCCTCATCGCATACCGTCACTTCAGAGAAGCTCGGACACGGAAACTTGAAAGTTTCCTATGCAATGACGAGCAAAGCCCACATCGCATAATGGTATTGCACTGGACTTGAAATCCAGGCCCTTCGGGGCATCCCCGTTCGATTCGGGGTGTGGGCGTAAAAATTATTTTAGTATCACCAAAATTAACAAAAAAATTTCTATACCCCTTTTCATATAAACCACAACAGAACAACCTCAATAAAACTAATCCCAACTAAAAAGACCCCATCATCCGTAAAGATAAATTCAAAGAACAAGCACCGCTAAAACGACCTCATACTTCGATTAAAGCAACAAGCCTAACTAGACCTCATCACTTTATAAATAATCAATTAAGACATTTATCCGAATAATGAAGCCAAACCAGCAGCCGACTCGACCTTAGGTTCTTCTTTCTTCTTTTCTTCTTTTGGTGCTTCTGCTGCTGCGCCCGCGCTAGCTGCTGCTGGAGCCGCTGCGATAGATGCATTTGCAAGCTTGTCAGCAATATCTACGCCAGATAAACTAGCAACCATAACCTTAACTTTCGCTTCGTCAACCTCAGCGCCAGTCGCGGAAATAACT
>CAYPPP010000040.1:0-7321 GCA_964412645.1 uncultured Candidatus Saccharibacteria bacterium | reverse complement strand
GGAGTAGATGATGAATATATCTATCCAATATATACAATTCATTTTCAGGCAGAAACAGAAGAATATTTTAAAAGTTTAATGGCAGACAATAATTACAATATCCAAAAAATTGAACTAGGCAATTTTAATGTTTATCAATTTAAGGATGCGACAGCGCCTAGCTCCGGTTCAGCCATAGTCACCTTGTTGGAAAAAGATGGTCGTTATATTTCCGTAACATACATTGCTTATGCTCATTCGGAAACCCATTTTAAATTTGAACATATCTATGATCAAATCATCTCAACTTTTAAATTTATTGATTAAATAACTTAGGGAAGTTAGGGAAGTCTGGGGCTTAACTCAAGGTTCTTAAACAAAGTGAAAGGATCTTCCTTCCCCAACGTTAAGCCACACAAGGGATTGACGGGGACAGTCTTCGCAAAAGAAACCTCATGTTTGTAATTTAAATATTATGGAACAAGAAAAGCTAAATCAGCCAATTTTAACTGAACCTGTAAAAAAAAATCTTCTAATATATCTTTTAGTGGGAATTTTGGTTATTTTTATCCTTCTTTCTGGATATTTTGCTTTTGCTTATACAAAAGCGCAGAAAGAGATTAAAACACTGAATGAACAAGTTAAGAACTTAGAAGGACAAATTAGGTTTTTACAGGAAGACAAACAAACAGAAGTATTGCTCGGAACAAACAAAGATGAATTTGCTAATTGGAAAACATACGAAAACAAAGAATTTGGATTTGAAATAAAATATCCTAAAGATTCACAAGCAATAGATGAATTCATTGACGAAAAAGAAAGAATTGTTATAAATCTTTCTCCAAATCTTTCTCCTTTTTCTAGTGGAGCCAAAATGATGCGTATTCGAGTAACTACACATAATTATATTGATTGTCTTCAAACTTCTTTGGTGAATAATCATAATGTGGGATTTTGTGCTAGAGAAGATGTGAGCGGTTCAGATCATGCAATGTGGAAATCTTATGAGTATTTTGTTAAAGCAAAGGTCAGTAGTGAATATATCGTTGTAAGCTTCTCTCTTGTATTGTGTAAACATCAAGATTGCGAAGATTTTAACATAGACGAAGAGTCAGAACTTTTCAACCAGATTCTTTCAACATTTAAATTTATTGATTAAATCACTCCGATGCTATTAAGGTCGGAGCGTAAGCAAGCTTGACGAAAGATTAAGCAAGCTTGACTAAAGATTAAGAATTGTTAAAATTCACTTCATTCATTAAATAATTCTAATATGCTTAATAAACCATTACACAAACTACCCTTAAATAAACTTAGGCGCGAACAGGAGGAAAAAAGAACCGAAGAACGCGCTCAAAAAGAAGGTTATCCTTATGTTAATTTAACATCAACGCCGATTGACAGAGAAGCAATTATTATGCTTTCTGAGAATGAGGCGAAAGAAACAAAAAGCGCGATCGTCCAAAAAGTTGGTAAACGTCTTGAGATTGTTATTAACAGCAAAGAAATTCCGCAAACCCAGGCCCTAATTAAAAAACTAGAGAACAAGGGATATAATCTTAATATTTTTATTGCATCGGAAACAAGCCTTAAAAAAGCGTGGCAAATTTACAAAATTTACACGCCACCCACTAAAAGCTTGAAAGGGGTATTTGTAATCAATAAAAACTTAATTAAGGACCTTAAAGAAGGGCTTAAAAACATTAATAATCTTAAAGATAAGATTTTAAATATTTCAACTTCCGAGATTTTAAATGTTGTTATTGCTGGAGGATATTTTTCTAAAGCGTCTGATATTCATTTTGAGCCACAAGAAAAGATGGTTAAATTAAGATATAGAATTGACGGTGTTCTTAATGATATAGTTGAAATCTCTCAAAAAAACTATGAGCGTGTTTTAAACCGAGTTAAAATTCTGTCGGGATTGAAAATTAATATTCATGATACCAATCAGGACGGACGATTTTCTTTTAACTTGCCTGAAGAGAATGATAACATTAAAAAAATTGATGTCAGAGTTTCTGTTTTGCCAGAAGCCCACGGAGAAACAATCGTTATGAGATTATTGGGAACTGGAGCAGTTGGGCTGGATATTAATAATTTAGGAATTCATAAGAACGAATTTGAAAAAGTTAAGGCAGTGCTTTCTGAACCGAATGGCCTTATTTTAACCACTGGACCAACTGGTTCGGGAAAGACGACAACTCTTTATTCGTTTATTAAACATATTAATAAATCAGATATTAAAATTATTACCATAGAGAACCCGATTGAATATCAAATCAAGGGTGTCATTCAGTCCCAAATTAACCAGGAAGAAGGATATACCTTCGCTCAGGCGCTTAAAGCAATTGTCAGACAAGACCCTGATGTGATTTTAGTGGGTGAGATTAGAGATAGAGAAACGGCCGACATGGCAATTCAAGCATCACTAACAGGTCATTTAGTTTTTTCAACTCTTCATACTAATGACGCCACTGGCGCAATTCCGCGCTTGCGAGACTTAGGTACTGAAGAAAAATCAATTACATCCTCTTTAAAACTTGTCATTGCGCAGCGATTAGTTCGCAAGCTTTGTGATCACTGCAAAGAGGAATATGAGCCGGAAGGGAAAGAAAAAGAAATGATTGAAAAAGAACTTTCTTTGCTTAAAAACAATGAAACTGCGCCAGTCATAAGGAAACTTTATCGCGCCAAGGGATGTGAAAAATGTCTCGGGCTTGGCTATCAAGGAAGAATTGGTGTTTTTGAAATATTCGAGATTAATCCTGAAATTGAAAAGTTAATTTTATCTCGCGCAACTCATAGTGAAATTTTAGAATTACTGAAATCTCAAGGATTTATGACCATGAAGCAAGACGGGTATCTAAAAGCAATTAAAGGAGTAACCAGTTTTGAAGAAGTAGAAAGAGTAACTTAACTAATAATTAACACCTAATAACTAACAATAAAATCATTTGTGTTTTAAAAAAATGGAGGACAAAAACAATAACTTACAAGGTCAAAAAATTTCTCAGGTAGAAAGCCGTCAAAATACCTTATCCGAAACGGCGCCTAAAAAGCCAAAGAACTCTTTAAAGTGGTTTTTGATAGTTTTCGTAGCTATTTTAATTATCGGGATTAGTTATTTCGCTTATACGTATTTTGCGCCAGAAGGCGAGCCCTTGCCTCCAGATAATCAACCAGCAGTAATTCCAGTAGCTTTTGCGCAAAAATTTGCTGAATACGAAGAAATTCCAGTTAACATAACACCGCAGATACCTAACTACTCAGTTGAAAAGGATTTGGCCAACATTATCAATGAAAAAGATTTTTCTTTATTATCAGATAATGCCAAAAAAGCTCTAATAAAAAATAATTTTGTAGTTACATTGCCAGCATATAATCAAGAATTTTTTTCAATCTACGAGAGTAATCGCTATAACCTTACCCCTAATTTTATTACGACCGACTCAATTATTCATAACTATCATTTAGCTTTTGATTATCTATTAAGGGATTTAGAAAAAACCAAACTAAAACCAGAATTAACAGAATTAGCGTATCAAATGTTTAAGGCATCTCAACTACAATATCAAGAATTAAAAGGAACTGATTGGGAAAATGCCGCCAAAAGAAATGTTGCTTTTTTCTCAGTTGTAGACAAAATTCTTTATCCAGAAATGGCGATTCCCGAATATGTGAAAAATGAAGTAGAGAAAGAACTAAAATTAATTGCCGGTCATCAAGGAATTAGAGAATCGCCCGTAATGAACATTGGTCGAGATCCTAAGACAAGTACTTATATTGGAACTCCTCAAGGATTTTTATCTTTAGAGGCATTTAATGAGGATTATTCCCAATATGTTCCGAGAGGGCATTATACCAAGAGCGAGGATTTAAAAGCATATTTTAAAGCAATGATGTACTTAGGAAGAATAACTTTCCGCTTAAAAGAAATGGACGAAACTAAATCAGCTGTTCTCTTGACATTAGCTCTCAAAGAAGATGAAGAGACATATAAACGCTGGGATAGAATTTATGAACCGACCGTTTTTTTTGTAGGAAAAGCTGACGACATCTCCTTTTATGATTATTATGATCTTTTAAAGGATGTTTACGGGACCGAAAAATTAAATGCCGCGCTTTTATTAAAAGACAAAAATAAATTTATTAATTTTATGGAAGAAGCAAAAAAATTATCTCCTCCCCAAATTAATTCAATGCCCATTTTTGAAGCATCTTTTCAACCAGACAGAAAAGAGGAAATCTTAGGTTTTCGTTTTATGGGACAGCGCTTTACTATTGATGCGTCTATCTTCCAACGGTTACTTTATAGGGAAGTGGGAGATAAAACAAAATCTTGCGCTGATTTTGATGCAACTCAAACTGGATGTTTATCGAAAGCAAGATGTCTTCCCAAGGGACTAGATATTCTTTCTGCTATGGGCTCTAAAGAAGCAGAAGATCTTCTTAAAGAAGAAGGCGAATTTGACTATGCTTGCTATCCGGAGAATATGGCAAAAATGAAAGAACATATTTCCGGGCTTGATGAAGAAACTTGGACTCAGAATTTATATTGGGGGTGGCTTTATTCTCTGAAGCCCTTACTTCAAGAGAAAGGCGAGGGCTGGCCCTCGTTTATGACGAGTCAGGCATGGACAAGAAAAGACTTGATCGCCTACTTGGGAAGTTGGACAGAGTTAAAACATGATACAATTCTTTACGCTAAACAGGCATATGCTGAGTTAGGAGGTGCTCCCATTGAAGAAAAAGACGACAGAGGCTATGTTGAGCCCAATGTTTATGTTTATGCCCGCTTGGCTGGTTTACTAAAAATGACCAAAGAAGGGCTTCAAATAAGAAACTTGCTTTCAGATGAAAATACTGAATTTCTGGGAAAAATGGAAACCTTAGTTTTAAAACTTAAAGAAATTTCTGAAAAAGAACTAAATAATCAATCTTTGAACGATGAAGACTATGATCTGATCAGATCCTATGGCGGTAGCTTGGAACATTTTTGGCTGGAGGCATTTAAAGACAGAGGAATTGAAAGTCCCAGCCAACTACCTGAAGAACCGGCGTCAATTGTCGCTGATGTTGCCACAGACCCTAATGGGTACGTTTTAGAAGAAGGAACAGGTAATATTGCAAAAATTTATGCGGTTGTTCCGGTAGATGGCAAATTAAGAATTGCCGTGGGCGGAGTTTACACTCATTACGAATTTAAATGGCCGATGTCAGATCGCTTAACTGATGAAAAATGGCGTAAGATTTTAGGATCTGAAGAAGTTCCAGAAATGGCTAATTGGACAGATGCTTACACTGTTTCTAATGAAAGATAAAAAAATAACATTTTTTGTTGTTTTGACTGGCGCAATATTGGTCTTAGCTGGTTGGTTTTTTAGTAATCGCCAAAATTATAAATATTTATCTTATTACTGGGATGGAAAAAATTACCAAAAAAGGAATGATAATAGTATTTGTTTTAACGCGCAAGATATAGAAACACAAAAAACTGATATTGACGGAGATGGCATAAAAGAAAGAGCTTTTATAAAAGACAATAAGGCTTATCTAGAAAAAGAGGGAAAAATTATTTGGCAAAGTGATGATGATTTTAAAGCAGAAAATATTGTTTTAGCGGATGTAGACAACGACAACAAGACAGATATTTTAATATCACTTTGGAAGGTTGGAAAATATGGGCCCGACCTACCATTTTGGTTGAAGAAAAATACTAACGATTGGAGCAATCATTTCTTTGTTTATAAGTGGAAAAAAGATAAAATAAAATTATTTTGGGGCTCTTCTGCGCTTGATGCGCCAATTAAAGAAATGGCGATTGAGGACGTGAATGGAGACGGGAAAAATGAATTAATCGTGTTGGAAGGTAATTACAATAATTCTCGTAATTGCTATGCTGACTACTTAACTGTTTGGCATTGGAATGAATGGAGTTTATTTAATGATTTTATAAGTGAAAAAGGGCAATATTCCGATTTAAAAACTAAAGAGAGTGAAAATAATATATATATTTGTGTAAAAGATTATTAAAGACACGATCAATTTGATCAAAAATAATTTGATTAACGCGGGTAATTAATAAAAAAAGACAGCCTGCTTTTTTAGCAGACTGTTTTTGTTTCTTATTTTTCCTGTGCTTTGCCTCCAATCATTTTTTCGATTTCAGCGAGAAAATCTTTGTAATAAAGTGGTTTTTTAATAATCTGTATTACATTCTTAGTTCTTCTTAGCTCTTCTAGTCTTTGATGACCTGCTTTAGTATCTTCTTCAATACCGGTGTAGATCAACAGGAGAACTAAAGGAGCGATAAGTCTTAGAATATAGACGGTGCCCATGCCATTCAAGAAGACAATTCCTGGAAGAGGTGGCAATTCGACAAACCGATCTCTAAAACTTTGATAAAACGTCTTGCTTTCTTCGGTTACTATTGTATTCAATGGTTCGACGATAATAAGGTCAAATTTTTCAATTTGTTCTCTAATAGCTGTGGGAACTTTATCTAAAGAGCTATATGCCCTGATATCATATCCTCCGTTCTTGATCTCCATTATTCGATATTTCTCAACAGAATTAAAATTTGCATCTAACCACAAAATTCTTCCTTTAACTTCTGTTGCTTCGGTCATAATACCTCCTTGGTTTTACAACGTAAGATTACCTTATCACTTTTTGTTTAATTGTCAAATTAATTCCTTTTTGATATTAAAATAGAACTTATAAATAGCGAACATTTATACAATGTGTTTTTTAAGTTAAAACTAAAAGGACTTGCTATTTTCTATAAAATCAGTTGGACATGCTAACATAAAACATAAATATAAATTTACTTTTCCCAATCTTTTACGCTTAAGTTTTTGCCTCGCTTTGTAACTGTAACTTTCTGTTTTCCCCGCCAGCTAAGCTTGCGTATTAGATTAATGGGAAGAGAAATAAAGTAGCTTCCTTTTGATTGTTGAATCTTCCTAATATGTGATTTATTTGTTTTTCTCATATGTTTTTTACAAGATTCCCCTGGTGTGCCGGGGGTTCTTTTAATTTTAGAGTCCCTAAGAACTTCCTTAAAGATTTCCTTAAGGATTAATATATAAATATCTTATCACAGTCTAACAGTCCAATCGTTCTGAATTTGCAGTTTTTACCACAAGCATATGAGCCATTGGGATTTATTTTTTTTCTTTCTCTAATCCAGTTCTCGCACTTTCTTTTTGTAAAAAAAGTTTTACTATATTCGTTTTTAACTTCTTTTTGGATATTACCTTCAGAATTATAAATTCCCAACCAAGTTGTTTCTAAGCTCATAACATTGCCAATCACAAAAAGCGCTAAAAGAAATGTT
>CAYPPP010000039.1:0-7528 GCA_964412645.1 uncultured Candidatus Saccharibacteria bacterium | reverse complement strand
TTAATTTTGAGAATGTGTTTTTGGTTTTTGATGAAGATTCGGGAAAGACCAACATTGGCACCCCTAACTTAAAAACTAAAGTTGAGGGAAAAGTTATTCAACAGGATAAACATAAAAAAGTTATCATTTTCAAGTATAAGCCTAAAAAACGCTATAAAGTTAAAAAAGGCCATCGTCAGCCCTATACTTTGGTTCAAATTATAAAAATTGGCGATCAAAAATTGGAAATTAGCAAAGAAAAGAAACCTATTATTAAAGAAAAATTAATAGGATCAGAAAAAGGAAAGATCATAGAGAAAGCAACTCCTAAAACAGACAAAATTAAAAAAGAAACAAAAACAAAAACTCAAATTATTGAAGATAAAAAAGAAGAAAAAGAACCAGAAAGCAAAGAAGGCGGATTTTTTGAGTAAAAAATTAAAGTTAAAATACTTTTTAGGCACAAGTTAGGAATATAATAAATTCAGAAACAACAAGAAGCAAAGAATATATTATGAACGAATCTTTTTTTGATAATAATTTAGAAAAAAAGGACAAAAAGCTCAAAAATAATAATCCACTTTGGATTATTATTTTTGTTTGGATGTTAATTATTGTTAGTAATATCATTGTTTTCTATTTAGTAGATAAATGTTATTCCATTATAGCAGTTGACTTATTAAGTATTTGTTTCACAACATTGTATTTGCGTAGAGAATGGAAAAAAAATAATAATAAAACTAAGTTAACATTAAAAGTTTTAATAAAAGTAGTAATAACATTCACTGTTTTGCCTTTAATTTTATATTTATCTATAATAACCATTTTTTGTCCTTTCGCTATTTTATTTATTCTAGCGCTACCATTTTTAATTGCCAAATCTTTTAAAATCGTTGACAGATTCTTTAACATTTCTATGGCAAAGAAAGCTCTAAAAGAATTAGCTTCGTTGGTGTTTTTAATAATAATTTATGTAACGCTTTATATTGTTCTGGTTTCTATATTTGAGTTCTGAAATTATGATTCTTTGAGCAAAAAATTTCGCTATTTCAATATTTTTTATATTACAAAACACGAAAATTAATTTTCGTGTTTTTTGTAAAATCGTTATTTTTAAAATCCTTAAGGATTTCCTTAAGGATTGTATAAAATTTTACTAAAGTTTCTTTCTTTGAGAGAATGATTCCTTAAGGGTATCTTCATCGGCATACTGAATTTCTCCGCCAGTTGGAATGCCCCGTGCCAAACGGGTTATTTTTATTTTAAGTGGCGCGATAAGTTCTTTTAAATAATTAACGGTCAGATCGCCTTCTCTTGTGGGATTTAAGGCAATAATCAATTCTGGATTTTTATTATTTTTCTTAAACTTTTTTAGGCGATTAATAAGACGATTAAAAGTAATTTTTTGAGGAGTAATTCCCTTGATAGGATTTAGTAATCCTCCCAAAACATGATAAACACCATTATAGAAATGCATGCTTTCAATTCTCTCAATATCAGAAATTTTTTCAACTAAACAAATTTCTGTCTCAACTCGTTTTTTATCTTGGCAAATTACACAAAGCGCTCCTGTTTTATCTTCAGTCTTTTGGGCAATGTTATAACAACGAGAGCATAAAACGATATCCCTTTTTAAGCGAATAAGATTTTTGGCTAAATCTTCAATATCTTTAGCAGGTTTTTTTAAAAAATAAAAAACATATCTTGTAGCGGCTCGCTCACTTAATCCAGGAAGACCGCTTAGAGATTTAACAAGTTTTTTTATTAATTCAGGATACATAACATTAACTTCTAACTTCTAATTTCTAAAAATTAAACTACATTAATTATTAAGTATATAGATAAGTTTAATTTCAAGGTTCTGAGGAGCGAAGCGACGCAGGTTCTTATCTCTAATTATCATTTTATCTCTATTGGGTTAAAAACACAATGGATTTTTCTCTTTATCATTGACAAATCTATTTTTTATGATAGGATATGAACGTTATTAAATGATAAGGTTTATTTTAGCAAAAAATTAAAAAACAGAAAGAAAGATAACGGAAGTACCTTAACAACAGAATCAAAAAACAAAAAAAAGGAGAAACAATGGAACAAAACGGAATTACTCTGACAGAACCGTTGGCAGGAGTAAATTATCCTGAAGGTCTTACTTTTTGGCAGAAGAACATCAAACCACAAGATCGACTTGAGTTTATCAATCCTGAAGATTTTCCCAAAAAGCAAATTTTAAAAGGATTAGGGGTTGAAGAATCTTCTCTAAGAAAATCTTTTGGTATTTGTGATGCTGATGAAATCAATAGCCGTCTAGAAATTATGCGTTTTTTGTTAGAAAATGCAGATTTTAGGCGCTGGCTTAGCAACTTTAAAAAATCTTATCTTCCCACGAACGAGCAAGGGTTTCTTGATTACTTTAATCCAGTGAGAGAACATGACCCCTATTGGCAAATAATTCATAATCTTTTGATATTGATCAAAACGAAAGATGAAATGCCTGAACGTCTTCGGATCTTTACTGAGACTATTAAAGCAACTCTACACCTTGAGGAAATTGAACGTAACCTTGGAAAAGTGGTTGCCAATCGACTTCAGAATGTTACTGCCATTGAAGGCATAATGGAATTTGCTATTAATATGGAAATTGGCAATGTTTCTGCAGTTAAACATGCAGGTGAGGATGAATATTGGGTTGTCAATGAGCTTAAAGAAATCGAACAACACGTTCATGGACATAGAATGTTTTCCTTTGCGCTAACGTCTGCGCGGTATACTAGCCTTCCCAAATGGCTTGAAAATCGTTTTGATCCCAGGAATCTCTTAGGTATCGGAGCGATTACACGCGGATGGATTAATTCACGCAACAACAACGCTCGTCGAAAAGCGCTTCGCGATATGGTCATCAGAAAAGCAACCGAAGGCCTTCTTGAAGATATTAAAGATGGTCTCGAAGCTCGTCTGAATAGATTCAAATGGAGCAGGAAAGATGCCAAAGATCTTAAGGGAGCAAAAGTAAGGATATATTTTTCGTATTCTGACAAAGGTCTTCAACTTAGAATCGTTTCTTTAACTCCAGATATTGAGGTTGAAGGAGTAAGCTTTAAATTTAGTGAATATAAAGGCTATGCTAAGCGCACTAGAAGAATTATCAGTGAAGCTGAACGGGAATATAAACAGATGCTTCAAAAACATCGCGAAGATGGCGCAAGAGCTACTTTTAGCGCTAAACTACGCAAACGCAGTCCCAAGCTTTTCAATCCTTTTACGGTGAAATCGAGAAGAACAGATAGTGAACATCGTTGGTATGCGATTACAAATCTCTACAGGACTTCATTAAGCGAAGCTACTAAAATTCTTGGTGAGCATCGGCGTTTTTTCAATGAACATATTGAAGAACTAAAAGACGTTCTTGACTTAGGAAAAACTCTTACTTTCAGAGCTCGACAACTCAGAACTCATCTTTGTTGGCCTAAAATTATTACTGACGGAAGAGGCATTGTTTCATTTGATGAAATTCTTCCTTTACACCTTCTTGGGCGGGACGACAAACCAAAAGTCATTCCTATTAAAGGATTGCCTAGTCTAAATGGCCGACTTTTGGTGCTGACTGGTCATCATGGTGGCGGGAAAACAGTTGCCTCTCTAACAATTCCAGCTCTTATTTTTTCAGTCCAGAGCGGTCTTCCGGTTTTTGGTCGGAATGTATGCCTCAATCCCAAAAAAAAGATCGGTCTTGTCTTTAATACTGAAGGCGAAGGTTCAACCGCTGAACTACTTGTCAAGAAGATGGTTAAAGTAATGAAAGCCGTCAATCGTTCTTCAGGTGAAGACATAGTCTTAGTCTTAGATGAATTAGGAACAGGCACTCAAGAGATATCAGGGTTTGAATTAGGACGAGATCTTCTCACAGATCTGGCCAAAAAGGGTGTTAGCGTTGTCTTTAATACCCAAATCACATCCTTAGCCGAATATGCTCAAAGGGAACTAAAAGCCTTGTGTTTCCAGCTTGATCGAAAGCATCGGATTCAACCAGGTATTGGTGATGGTGGAATGAATATACTTAGAAAAGCAACTGGCTTTAATCGGTTGCTTAAAAGTTTGAAATAGGGATTATTCTTTATCTTGAGACTTGTTTTTCTTGACAAATCGAAAAATTTAAAGCAGGATTCTTATAGAGAGAAAAACGAAAACAAAAGGACACAAGAAACATTTGTACAAAATAAACCGATACCATAAAGATTACACAAAAAAAAGGAGGTAAATCTTATGGTCAAACTATTAGATATCGGCGTCCCAATCTTTAGTATTATGCTGGCAAGCGTTATTACGCTGATCAGTAACAGACTAGATAGGAAGCTCAATCTGCCAACATGGCTGAATATGTCATTAGGCACCTTTCAGGTAATTGCCTGGATCGGAGCGGGGATTTCTGTTCTGTACCCATTTCGACCCTTGTGGCACGGCTTCATAATCCACATATTTGTGTTGCTTCCGTCGCTCTGGATGGGAATCTTTGTGCTTATAGCAGGGATTCTAATTACGAGAGGAGGCATCAAATCTTGTCGGCGATCAAGTTGGGTTCCGGTGATCACGGGAGTGATTATAATTCTCTACGGTCTTAATCTGGTGATTGTCGGTGGTTTCTTTGGTCATAGCTTCAATAATGCTCGGCTTCGCAATGAATTTGTTCAAAACAACGCTATTCAGGAATTAGTAACCTTACCCTCAATGGGCGAGGGGTTAAGAATGACTAGCGTAAATGTGGCTAAACATTGGCTTGATGCGCTTCGGGTTGGACCGGAGTATAACATTCGGGACAACAATATGGCGCTCATGGTTCAAGATGGACAACTTCATTTGGCAAGTCCGCTTTTGCCTCCTCAAAGAGGTCTTTATAATGGTGGAGGCATTGCCTCAATCAGTCTAACAGAGCAGTATCCGAAAGCTATTGCCCATCGTTGTGATCTTGAGGTTGCTCATGGCATTGGTACTTCAGACGGTGTTAAATGGCAGGTCATTAAAAATGACTATAACGCTATTTATGACTCGCCGCGTTACTATATTAAGAATGATAAGGTTTGGACTCTGGTTCCTAAAACCAAGATCAAGTACGCTATGTATATCTGCTACATTGTAGCGATTCCCTACTATGATGGCGTTGTTCTTATTGATCCAGATGGAAACCAGAAACATTACGGTGTTGATGAACTTGATCAGTTGCCTAATGAAGCCCAAGAACAGATGCTCTTTCCAAATGCGCTTGCTCATCGGATTGCTGATTCCTTAGGATATATTCATGGAGTCTGGAATACCGGACTGTTTGGGGTTCATCGGGATCAAGTTAAAGCTGGATCTTTGCCTTATACTTTTATGCTTGGCGAAGAAAATGAACCCTATTTACTAATGACGCTTATTCCTATGTCAGGTCAGTTAAACAAGGATTCAATGGCTGGTTTAGTACTCTTTAATAATCGAGGAAAGATGTATATTCATCACTTTTCTCGGGACGAACAAGTCATTCGCTATAAGATAGCGCCAAGCTATATTAAAGCAATGCCTCAGTTTATTGACGCTAACTGGGAGGATGTTGGTATTAGTGCTGTTACAACCCAACCAGTCTTTAGGAATGATGGCTTATGGTGGATGACACAAATTATGCGTGGCAATGCATATGATGTATTACTCTACGGTTTTGTTAAGGCCAACAATCCAGCTGGGGAAAATTCAGTATTGATTGCTAACTACGACCAAGCGCGAAAGTTTGCGCTTGGAGAAGAAGTTGAGGGACTTGACGTCCAATCTCTCAAAAAGGTTTTTGGTCTCAAAGACGACTAGAAACAACAACGCCCTTCCGACTAGATTCGGAAGGGTATTTTTTTATCTTTTTCAGATATTAAATTCTTTTAATTCGCCTAATTTAAAGAGAGTAAGTTTTTTGTAAAAATCAGCTGGATCTATTTTTTTGATTAGGCCCTCTAAACATCTTAAAACATTACCATGACTGATAATTAAAACTGATTTATTGTTATAATCTTTTCTAATAATTTTGAGAAATTTTTTGGCTCGCTTTGTAACATCAAGGAGAGATTCACCATCTTTTGGACGGAAACTTATTCTATTTAAATTATTTTTTAAACAATAATTTAAAAAAAATCTTTTAGGATATTTTCCATTAAATTCGCCGGCATCTCTTTCAATAATTAAATTTTCGTAGATAATCTTGGGATTTCTGAGACTCTTTAGAAAAGGGGCAATAGTTTGGCGGGCTCTTTTCATTGGACTGGCGAAAATAACATCATAATGATATTTTTTTAGTTTTTTAACCAATTCTTCGGCTTGTTTTTTTCCTGTCATGGATAGTTCTAAGTCAGTTCGATAGTAATCAATATTATTTGGATTATGTGCCTCAGTGTGTCTTAGAAGGTAAATTTTCATAGATTTAGAGCTTTAGCGGTTGCTTTGGCAACATTGCAGGAAATCATACTAGCGTTTTTACAGCACTTGACAAAGAATTCAGGCATAGTTTTAAGGCCTGCTTTTTTAATTAATTCATCAATGGAAGGAAGGAGATTATTTGAAAAAGTTCTGTCTGAATCAATTTCTTTTTTAAATTCTTTTTTGCCTATTTCAATGACTAAACTGGATTTTTGTTTTCTAATTTTAATTAAAAACTTCATATATTTATCAGATAATAACATATTATCCACACTTAATTCAAGGGTTTATCAACAAAATAAACAGATTAGTAACATTAAGCTATAGGGCAAATATATCTTTGAAAGCGAGTTTTTTTATTGTTAAACTAAAATTAGAAAAATATTTAAAGATAAACAACATTGTCGTATGGTTAATAAAAATAAAAAAACTAAAAAGGAAGAGCTCAGAGAACAAAATTCTGATATGCAAGTTAATTCGCTGTCAATCCAGGCATCTCAGGATCGTTTGCCTCCTCAGAGCATTGAGGCGGAACAGTCTGTTTTAGGATCAATCATGATTGACAACAATGCAATCATTAGAGTTTCAGATTTCTTGCGTCCGGAGAGTTTTTATCGCAGGCGGCACCAACTAATCTATTTAGTCATGCTTGAAATTTTCAGAGAGCAAGAGGCAATAGATCTTTTGAGTGTTTCGGCCAAGCTTGAAGAAAAAAAACAACTTGAAGAAATAGGAGGCAGATCATATTTAGCCAGCCTAGTTAATACAGTGCCAACTTCAAGTCATGTTTACAGCTATGCTAAAATTGTTTCCAAAAAAAAAGTTCTTCGCGACATTATTAGCGCATCTTACTATCTGGCTCAGCTTGGATATAATGAGGAGAAAAACATTGATGAAGTTTTAGACGCAGCGGAAAGACGAGTTTTTGCCATTGCTCAAAAATCTCTTACTCATGAATTTCTTTCTTTGAAAGAACCCTTGGCCGAGGCCTTTGCACGCTTTGATTTACTTCATCAGAAAGGAGGGAAAAGATTGAGAGGAGTTGCTACTGGTTATCCTGACTTAGATAATAGATATCTTTCTGGCTTTCAAAAAACTGATTTAATAATTTTAGCGT
>CAYPPP010000038.1:0-7788 GCA_964412645.1 uncultured Candidatus Saccharibacteria bacterium | reverse complement strand
ACTGCATTTTTCCCAACTTCTAATGCATCTTTCGCATCTTTAAGGTGCTTTAAGGCATACTTACCCGTCCCTTTCCCATAATCCTTCATACTCTTTGCGAATGATGCAAGCGCTTCTTTTTGTCTTTTCGTAACTCGTTTTTTAAGGCACATCCAAGCAGAAATTTTTACAAGATTCTTTATCAAATCCATTTCTTGATTTTTGAGACGCTGCAACTCTTTACTTATTTGAGATATTGAATCACCTGAATGCAATTTGTCTAACCAACTAATTAATCTTTTCCATTTCCAGTTTTTTTCTATATCAAGGATTACATCGCCGTCCTTTTTAATAGAAAGTTTAATTTCGTCAACCGTCTTGGGTAATTTTTGTTTTAAAACGTCTTCAATTAACTTTATTTCTTCGGATTTATTCTGTTTATCTATTAAATCTGGTATTTGCTCGTAAAAAGACTTTATTTTATTTAAATTTTCTGTTTCAATGCTTTGAAAATATGCTATAACGCTTTTGTGGTTATGCTTGTTTGATTTTAATTTCTGGATTACGGGATTAAAAATTTCTTTTTTTAATTCAAAAAATTTTATTGATAACTCTTTTCGTTCATTTAATTTTTTTATTTCCTCTACGGTAACAATAATTTTTTTAATATTTTTTTCTCTGACTTGCTTAGCTAATAAAAGTGTCTTTTCGTGAGCATTTTCTTTCTCAAATCCACTAGCTATGATTTCTATCAAATCGGAATATTCGCTGGCTTTAAAAACAGAAAGAAAATTATCAAAAACGTCTATAGCCTTCTCGGTAAAAGACAGATCGGAAATATTAACATCTTTAAATAATTTTAAATTCCTAATATTTACTTTCAACTTTGAGTTGTCTTTCTCAAAATAAACAATACGGCTAACACTGCTTATAACTCCTTCAAATTCTATTACATTAAATGGATTGAGGAAGTCTTTCTTGTTGACCATATCTTGAAAGGCTTGATGCCAAATATTTTTCAAACTATCTTCAATTTTTATTTTTGAAAAATAAGCACTTATAACTTCAACATCATTTTTGTTGCAAGCTCCCCTTCCGTCAATCTTAATATTTTTTATAAATTTCTTCGTACCTGGATTAAACAACAACCCGAATCCTTTTTTAACCTTACCTCCATTATTTTTTGCTTGTTCTAAAATCTTAGAAAGTATTCCCAAGGCAGATATATAGTCTATTTTATATCCATCTAGTATATCTATCTTCCTTCCAATCAAAATATTATCAAAATTTCTAAACTCTTTCAGTAGTTCTTCTATTTTTGACAATACGCTATCCCACTTTTTCTTTTGGTGATCATTTCTTATTACTTCAAGCAACTCCTTTTCGTAAGATTCGTTAAAAGAAAGCAGTACTTCTCTCGCTTTCTCGAGCTGATCATGAATATTAAAAATATTATCTTGATTTATTTTACTAAAAAAAGTTAACGCTGAAATATTCTTTTTCTTAAAAAAATCTACTTCTTTTAAACGCCTTTTAAATTTGAGCGAGTTCTTTCCGTGCGACTCATATTCATTTATATATTCCTCTATGTTATCTATACTTTTTAAATCTTCATCGCATGGAATATATGATTTAAACAATTGTAGTTCTTCTTTGTTTAAATCTTTTTTCAATTTAAAAAAACGTTCTAAAATATCTATGGTTGGTAACAACTCAACAGTTGGAATTTTATTTAGTTTTACAAAATCCCACACTTCATTATCAGCACTTTTTAGTGCTGAAATATACTCGTTTATTTTTGTTTGTGAAATAGTTAGCTCTTCATCGTATTTCACAGAATCAAAAATTTTGAATTCATCACTATTTTGAAATTCGGTAATGAGTTTTGCAGCATTAATAGGCGTAATTTTTTCTACCCCTATAACTATTTCCTCTCTAGAATCAAGAAAAGATTTTTTCTCAAACTCATTATTCTTTTGTGCAATTTCTTCCCTGACACTTTGTAATTCTTTTTGTGTTCGTTTTTTTCTATCACTCGTAAACTTAACAGTATCAGACAACGTTGTGTTAATCTCGGAAACAGATGATTGTAAATCATTGCTTCTAGAATTTGATTCTACCTGAGAAACCGCCATACTTCTTATCTCTCGTGGAATCATATTTTTTAGAACGGAAAGAGCTTGTCCTGTTTGAGAGGTAACTAGAACAGTTTTCCCACGTGCTAAAAATCTTGATATTAAATTTGCAATTGTATGTGTCTTCCCAGTTCCAGGGGGACCCTGAACGACTGAACCATAATTCGTCTCAATTTGATTTGCAATTCTTTTTTGTTCTTCATTATACGGGAGAGGAAAATATAGCTCACCGTCTATTTCTTTATTTGATTTAAGCTCCACATCACTTTCTTCAACCGATTCGTCTTGATTTTTCTTTTTATCATCATCACAAATTAAATCTTCTAAAAATGGGGTTAGGGTACCATTGTTTTTTATATCTTCTTGGATTTTTCTAGCGTAATCAGCCCAACTTTTTCCGCTCTTCTTCAGTAAAAATAAATGGTGAGAATTAAATGCGGTTGGGTGTTTTTTGATCTTAATATTTATACTCCTGTTATTATATTCTGACTCTCCATCTGGAGAAATATAATGAACTAGCTGTTGTAAATATTTATGGATTAATTCATAATCCCACACATCAAATTCACCATCATTAATTTTTTTGTTAATTCTTTCAGCCAACGAATCAATATCTACTAAATTTGTATTTATGTCACTCAATGCCTCTCTTATAAAAGACACGTTAAAAAAGGTTTTTGAATTCGTATCATACTCGATAGAAATAATATTTCTATCAGGATCAAATTCTAGGATGACTGGAGTAAAGAATGTTGGGTGATATATTTCATTATCATTTTGGCTCCATGTCACGATGTCATGTCCCCACAATAAATCATAACTATCAGATTCGGTTTTTAGAAATGATCTTAAAGAATAAAATTTGTCATATGCTTTATTTGAAATAAAATACTCCCAATTTCTATCCCTCCATTTTTTCCACTTTAACTCTATCCAATTTTCATATAATTTCATCAACTCTGGAAAATCCTTAAAATAAATTTCCTTTTCTTTTTCGTCTATTTTTTCTAAATCACCAAGATCATTTTTTGTTACCCATTCATTAAGAACTGGATCAAGGTTACTAGAATTAGAATTGATTTTATCAAATGCGACACTTCTCTCCTTGCTATCTTCAAACATCTCCGCTATAACCACAAATTCTTTTGGTTCTGGCTCAACAAAACTAATAGATTCAAAATCAATCCATCTTTCTAGTTGTTCTGGTAGTTTCGGTGGATTTTTTATTTTATATCTCTCTATAGACAGAAACAAACCTTCTGGTTTATCTGCCTCTACATCTCTATTCTTTAAAAAAACCTTATCGAGAACAGGTAAAAAATCCTTATCATCTAAATTAAATTTTTCCTCCTCTTTAGATAATTTTTTTACATTTTTTCTAACATTAATATTCAACAAAGAAAATTTTTCTAAATATTCAAAAAGTTTAATACCATTAATTAATAAATTAGACTTATCAGATGACAATTTGGGTGATTTTTTCTTTTTTAGCTTGGTTGCCTTCATATTAATATTATTCTATATTTTAGCGAAAAAGTAAAATTTAAAAAATCAATAATGGTCTTCAAAGATACCTTAAACTAACTTTAATCCCAATTGATTAACTTTTCAAGCTAATCAACCGAAAACCGCTTTTAAAAACAAGTTAAAGTGTTAAAATAGAAAAATAATAAACTATATGGATGCAAATGAAAAATGAATAAGCAAACCAAAAAGAAAAAACCAAAAAGAAAGAATGTCCGTTCTTATCTGTCGGATAACAAGAATTTAGACACAATGAAAATTTTAGTGAGTTGGGATAAATTTAATTTAGATGTGCTAAAATTAAGAAAAGTTTTTTCTATACCGCCGAAGGGGTTTTCAAATAATGAAAAAATTAAAAAATGGAATAAAAAATTATCCCAAGATTCAGATGCCTTTTGGGAAACTAAAGATTATAAAAATAAAAGAAAAAAACTTTTATTGCTAAAGAAAAAAAATTATACACAATTTCTTATTGAACAGGATCTCATCAATAAGGAAGTACCGATAAATAAATTTAATCAAGCCATAAAAAATCTAATAAAAAAATATAATCTTCCTTATAATTTTTTAGAGACCATAAGATTATATATTTACCATAATAAAATCCTGCCAATATTCCTTCCTGTCGAAAATTTTTCTCTATGTGTAGACACAGAAGCGCGAAACGGCACAGCAAAATGGGTAGAGATAAAAGCATATACTCGGCTCACGGAAAAAGATATCAGGAATGCAATGAATGGTTTACGAAAATTACAAAAACATTTTCTTCCTCCTGTGCTTACTGGAGATATCAGAAAGCACCAAGATGTAGATAGAGCTCTTACAATTGAAAGAGAAATGCAGAAAAGGATAAAGAAAATTTATCAGAAGCCAGATTCGTATCTTGAGACGGTCAAAAAACAATATGGTAAAGAAGAATTTGAAAGGGTTAAAAAACTAAATCCTCAACGAGTAGAAAGGGAAATAATAAAGTATACCAGCAAAGAAATATCAAAAAAGATCTTTGGAACCTCAAAAAAAGACGCCTTAGTAAGACAAATATACTCGAGATTACAAAAAGAAAGGAAGAAAAGATTCGGTGGGATAGTGTGACAAAACTCCTGTAAGAAAATGTAACACTTTATAAAAACTCTTATGTTATCGTGATTAAAAGTCACGATTTTTTATTTTTACAAAAATATAATTAATAAATATTTAACTAATATGGAAAAACTTAAATGGCACAATGAGAAAAGAAAGGTAAAAAATTTAATACCATATGAGGGAAATCCAAGAACAATCTCTCCTGAACAAATTGAGAATTTAAAGAAAAGTCTAAAAAAATTCAACCTAGCAGAAATTCCTGCTATAGACACCAACAACAAGGTCGTGGCTGGCAATCAACGCCTTATGGTTTTATCACTTCTCGGAAGAAATGAAGAAATAATTGATGTGAGGGTACCGAATAGAAAACTAACAGAAAAAGAATTTAAGCAATATTTACTAACTAGCAATCGTGTGACTGGAGAATGGGATTGGTTAAAAATCAGAGAATTTGATATTGAAATGCTTATGACTACAGGATTTGATGATTCCGACCTATCAAATATTTGGGACGATGTTCTGGAAATAGAAAATGATAATTTTGACGCTGAACGCGAGATTAAAAAAATAAAGAAAATTGATATAAAGCTCGGAGATAAGTTTGCTCTTGGAAGACACAGATTATATTGCTCTGATGGAACTAATTTAGAAACTGTAAAATCGCTTGCAGGCAAAACAAGAGTAAATATGATTAATATTGATGTTCCTTATAACATAGGACTAAATTATAATTCAGGAATCGGAGGCAAACAAAACTATGGAGGCAAGATGAACGACAACAAAACAGATAAAGAATATAAGTCTTTTCTTAAAAGTATTGTTGAAAATAGCCTATCAGTTGCACAAAATGACTGCCACGCTTTCATTTGGTGTGATGAAAGATATATAGGCATGCTTCAACAAGTATATAAAGACGCTGGGCTAAATCAGAAAAGATTATGTATATGGGTTAAGGGGAGCCAAACCCCTACCCCGCAGCTCGCATTTAATAGAATGACAGAATTCTGTCTTTATGGAAGTAGGGGAAAGCCCTATTTATCAAATAAAGTTAAGAATCTAAACGAAATCATGAACAAAGAAATCACTACTGGCAACAGACTCATTGACGAAGTTATGGATTTAATCAATATTTGGCTAGTAAAAAGGTTACCAGGAAATCAATACGAACATCCCACCCAAAAACCTCCTACTCTGTATGAGAAGTCATTAAGAAGATGTTCTCGACCGGGCGACATTATTCTAGATCTCTGCGCAGGGTCGGGGTCTTTGATGGTCAGCTGTGAACAGCTAAAAAGAACGGCCTATCTTGTCGAAATAGAGCCAATATTCTGTCAATTAATCATAAATAGATATGAGCAACTTACAAAGACAAAAATCAAAAAAATCAATTAACTACGGAGACATTCTCCAAATCGGCAATCACCTACTCGCTTGTGGAGACGCTCGTGATGTTAATCTAATAGATCGTCTTGTTGATAAAACAAAGATTAAAATTATTCTTTGCGATCCTCCTTACGGAACCAAAACAGTGGAGAATAAAAATAATTTTAGCCAAATCCGCGTAAATAAAAAGATTCTAAACGATGATATTGTTTCAGAATCCCAGTACATGCAATTCACTAAAGATTGGTTGGTTCCGGTTATCCCCTATCTCACAAAAAAGAATGCGATCTATATTTTTAATTCTGACAAAATGCTCTTTGCGCTTAGGGAAGGTATGGAACGAGCCGGCATAAAATTCTCACAGCTTCTCATCTGGATTAAGAATCATGCAGTTCTAGGACGAAAAGATTACCTTCTACAACACGAGCTAATAGCTTACGGTTGGCATAGCGTCCATGACTTCAAAAAATCTAAAGACCATTCCGTCTTATATTATCCAAAACCAAACAGAAGCCCCTTGCATCCAACACAAAAACCAATCGGCTTAATGAGACGGCTAATTCTAAATAGTACTGATATCGGAGATGTTGTCTATGATTGTTTTGCTGGCTCAGGATCGACTGGCATTGCAGCCGAACAAACCAAAAGGTCGAGTATACTAATTGAACTCGATGCAGAGTATTGCCAGACCATCATTGATCGGTTTGAACGATTATTCGGCATCAGAGCAAAACTTATTTACAATGAAAAAAGATAGTTCCAAGGAAAAACTAATTGAGCAACTCAAAAAGATGCCAATTATTCAAATAGCATGCGAGAGAACGAATATTGCAAGAAGTTCCTTCTATCGTTGGCGAGCAGAAAGTCAAAAATTTGCCAAAGAAGCCGACGTAGCCATAGCTGAAGGAGAGGCATTGATTACAGACATGAGCGAGCATCAACTGATTTCTCTTATTCATGACCGTAATTTTCAAGCCCTGCAACTATGGCTACGTAGTCATCACCCGAAATATAACAATAAAGTCGAAATAACAGCTTATCTTAAAAAGCCAAAAGAAAAATTAAGCCCTGAACAAAAAGCGATTATCAAAAAAGCTCTTCGCTTAGCCTCTCTTTCTGAAACACCTAAGCTTAATAAAAATTAAATAAATAAAGCTATGGAAAAAATAAACGTCAATAAGATATTAAATGACGACAAGTTAAGAAGAGCTCTAACTAGAAAAAGTCATTTTTGGTTCTTTAACCTATACTTCCCA
This sequence comes from uncultured Candidatus Saccharibacteria bacterium, assembly GCA_964412645.1. Classification (GTDB taxonomy): domain Bacteria; phylum Patescibacteriota; class Minisyncoccia; order JBAYJV01; family JBAYJV01; genus CAYNNF01. The sequence continues at coordinate 428 of CAYPPP010000038.1, read as the reverse complement.
GAATATGTAGAATTTGAAACAGCAGATTTTCAAAAAGAAATGTTTGCTTTGACTGAAGATCAATCAAATAAACTCCTTGTTATAATGGCTTTTAGGAATTCCGCTAAGTCAACCATTATGACTTTTTCTTACCCAATCTGGGCGATATTAGGCAAATTGCAAAAGAAATTCGTCCTGATTGTTTGCCAAACTCAAGCCCAAGCCCGCCAACACATGTATAATCTTAAGGTTGATTTAGAGTGCAATAAAATTCTTAAAAAAGATCTTGGACCATTCGAGGAGCCCGATGATGAATGGAGAGCTTTTTCTCTTGTCTTACCTAAATATAATGCTCGTATCACTGCAGTATCTTTAGACCAAAGGATTCGTGGCGTTATTCACAAACAATACAGGCCAGATTTAATAATTTGTGACGATCTGGAAGATTT
>CAYPPP010000037.1:0-8156 GCA_964412645.1 uncultured Candidatus Saccharibacteria bacterium | reverse complement strand
CGCCAAAATCATAGACGACAATTTGTTCATCCTTTTTTTTATTAAGACCGTATGCAAGCGCAGCTGCTGTCGGTTCATTAATAATTCTTTTAACTTTAAAACCGGCAATTTCTCCCGCGTCTTTAGTCGCTTTTCTCTGAGAATCATCAAAGTAGGCAGGCACAGTAATAACAGCTTCTTCTATTTTTTCTCCTAATCTATCTTCAGCATCCACTTTAAGCTTTTGTAGAACCATTGCTGAGACTTCAGCAGGACGATACCAATGAGCTTCTTTTTCATCCTTTGAGGAAATATCCATTTTTATTTCAACTCCGCCACCTGACGCCTCTCTTATTTTAAAGGGCAGGAGTTTTATGTCCTTTTGAACTGCTGGATCAGAGAAACGGCGACCAATTAAGCGTTTTGTTGAATAAATAGTGCTTTCAGGGTTAGTGACCGCTTGTCTTTTAGCAAGCAATCCTGCTAAGCGATCGCCTTTTTTAGAAATAGCGACAACGGAAGGGGTGGTACGATTGCCTTCTTTATTTTCTAAAATTTTTGGTTCTCCGCCCTCAATATAAGCCATTGCGGAGTTAGTTGTTCCTAAATCAATTCCTAATATTTTTGCCATAATTTTAATTTAATGTTTACAATTTATTGATTACTTATTAATTTATTGACTTTTAATTTAAATATGATAGGATTTAAACAAACATATTGTTCTTAAAGGAGGGAACATGGCTGTAACGGGAGATAGCGAAATTACCATTGAAGAAAGAGTTCAAGAATTTGACAAAAGAATTCGAGAGATTATTGATGAGCAACTCATGATCGGTGATGTGAAAGAGATTACAAACGAGAAATCCTTTACAGAAGATCTGGGAGCAGATTCTCTCGATGCGGTTGAACTAATAATGGAGTTTGAGGATGAATTTAACATCGAAATTTCCGACGAAGATGCCGAAAAGATTACTACGGTCGGTGAAACCATTGCTTATCTTGGTCGTATATTGATCGGAAAGCAAAACGCTTCGTAAAATCAATGTCCTTGTGTTGGATATCTACCCAGCGCAAGGATTTTTCTTTTAAATCATGAGTTTATTTCCCCACATAAACTTTTGACGGCCTAATAACTCTCTCGCCCATCATGTATCCCTTTTGAATAACTCTAATAACTTTATCTTTGTCTGATTTTTTGCCAACCGCCTCTCCTACTGCTTCATGATAAAAAGGATTAAATTCTTCCCCTTCTGCTTTAATTGCTTTAATTTCTTCTCGTTTAAGCAACTCTTCTATTTGTTCTTTGATTTTAAAAATTCCTTTTGTCCAATCAGAATCTTTTTCTTTTTTTGGTGTCTGTTTTAACGCCTCATCAAAGCTATCAAGAATGGGAAGAATTTGTAAAAGAAAACCTGCTTTTACGAAAATTGAAAAATCCTCTGATCTCTTTTTTTCTTCTTTCTTATAATTCTCAAAATCCGCTTTAATTCTTTTCCAACCTTCTAAATATTCTTGCGCCTGTTTTTTGGTTTCTTTTGTTTCTTTTAATGTTTTGGGAGCGGTATCTTTTTTAATTTGTTTTTTATCCATAATTAGTTATTAATTAGCAATTACAATTTATAATAATTTTTTACTTTAGGTTTTAGATTTTAGTTAATTATTTCATTAATGTATTTCAAAAGAGATAGATTGTGCTCATAATTCATCCGATTAGAATCCAGTAACGCTAATACACCTCTGTCTCGACCCTTTTTATAAGGAGCTAATATTAAACCACATTGAGTATTGCGAAGCAATGGATGTTCTTTTCCAATAAAAATATTCGGTTCTTCTTCTAAGTCTCCTAAAAAACTTTCAAAATCTCTCTCCGCTTCTTCGAGGAAGTGGGCGATTGTTGAAAACATTTCCTTATCAACTCTTTCTAAGAGATCTTCAAGTCCAGAAAAATAAAGATGGTTTTCCTTAATTTCTCCTACTAAAGCTAACGAACTACTAAAATCAGCTAAAATTTCTGACAATTCTTGCTCAAAGTCTTTTTCTTCTTTAATTTTATTTACCTTAACCCTAATTTTTCTTTTTTCATTGCTATTTAAGTTCTCTTTATTCATTAATTGCCCAATATAGAAACGATAACCTTTGTTTGTAGGAATACGGCCCGCAGAAATATGAAGCTTTTTTAATAAATCTTCTTTTTCAAGAAAATTCATTTCCGATCTAATGGTTGCCGAAGAACATTTAAAATTGCACAAATTAGTTAATTCCTTAGAAGCAATCGGCTTTCCTGATTTAGAATATTCTTCAATTATGATTTTTAATATATTTTTTTGACGGTCAGTAAGAATCATTGTTAATCGCTAATTATTAGTTAATATTTCAAAACAAACTCATTTTAAGCGATTGGCACTCCTTTGTCAAGAGTGCTAAAAATTTCTTAATAGATTAAAAAAGAGGACAGTTTTTTCTGTCCTCTGCGCCTGTTATTAATTATTACCTAATCTCGTTTGGCTCGCCTACGTTCAATTGTTGCCTGATAGTGCTTGGCTCGCCTGCTCTTTCTTGTTGCCTAATGGCTATTGGCTCGCCTTCTTATTTTGTTCCTGCTAAAAAATAGTTTTTATGAACTTATTTTACTTCTATTTACTCCCATATAGTCTCTTGACTTCCGGCAAAGTAATATAACCACCAAATCTCTCCCCTAAACAATTTTGGGGAGGAACATAATTTCTGTGATCCAGATATTCAATAGCGAAAGGCATTGGAACCTCCAATCCTTCAACCTCGCGCCACATTCGCCAGATATGAGATGACGCTAATTTGAGCATTTCAAAACGAGCTCGGTTGTGAACGTGCAATGGCGTAAGTCCACGCTCTTCAGCTTTTTTCCTTCTCATATTATAGAAGACATAATAAGCACCTTTTTGCCTCATTAATGATTGCCCAAGAAGATAGAATGCCGATCTTAGTTCATCATTATAATCAAGCAGCTTGCCTTTTTGGCGTCTCTGAGTTTTCCCGTCTTTGAGAGCAAATCCTGCATGTGCCCACATCTTCGTTACTGTTGGCAAGCGATTGATATCACACATACCCATGATCCTGCCAAGGGTTATTTTACCCAAACCTTTAACATCTTTGGCCCAAGCTTCCCACAAAGGATGTTCTGATACTTTTTCTTCAAGAATTATTTTTAGTTCTTCTTCTAGGGATTGAAGCTTGGGCAAAAACATTTCAACCCAAATATCAATCTTGGGAGCTGGAACAAATGTTTTCTCTTTACAAATCTTGCCACCACAATAAGGACATTTATCTGGTATACTTTTTTTCTTACCTTTGGCTTTATCTTCGTTGTCAAGATGCACAAGAATAGATACATTTCTGCCACAGACCGTACAATGGGGACAAGAACTAACTGTCTTATTAGGAATCCAAATGGCTCTCTTGGGACCAAAACGCTCGGCGCATTCAGGGCAAATCACTTGTTTTTTTAAATGAGTTTGTCTTGTTTGAAGAGCAACTCTTTTAATCTCAATACCCCTAAAGATCTTATAAAGACTATCAAGACCTCGAAGTTCCGCGTCTTTAATGAATTCCTCAACTTCTTGGCTTACCCACATCCCACGATTTGCTGTTTCGCTCATTATTCCTCCTCCTTGTTTTCTTTGATTTTGAAGAACATTCGTATCTTATAATAAATATATTAAAAAGTCAAGATACATTTGACATTTTTCATTTATGCACTAAAATGTTAATAGTTCTCTTAATTAGCCAGACACCCAGAAGAAACAACATCCGCAAGGCGAGCCAAGAAGTGAAAGGCAACAGCGCGCGTCAGGCGAGCCAAACAGAAAAAGGTAACAGAAGTCAAAAGGCGAGTCAGCCGAGGACAGGCAACAATAAGGTTTAGGCGCAGAGGACAGAAAAAAAACTGTCCTCTTTTTTTTAAGTGTAGTATAACTAAAAAACCGTAGTGCAACTAAGTTACGCTACGATCTATAAAACATCTACAATGGGGATGGAGGGAATCGAACCCTCATGGACGAAGTCCAATGGTTTTTGAGACCATCCTGTATACCAGTTCCAGCACATCCCCGCAAATCAATTTTGTCATTTTGACAACATAATTATTTTACTTTTTTTATAACTTAAAGTCAACTTATGTTATCTTTCGCTCAGTTTATTCTTAGCATATCGAAAAACTCAAAATCAGAAATTTATGAATGTTATCCCCAATTGCGTAAACTTCAAAATGTCTTAGAATAGAATAAAGGTTAACTTTTTTTATTTCCTTACCTGTAGGATGTCAAAAAAACCTAAATTTACGCATTTGCACGTTCATTCTCATTATTCTTTACTTGATGGACTCTCAAAAATAGATGAGATTCTAGACAAGTGTGAAAAAGACGGAATGGACACAATTGCTTTAACCGATCATGGCGTCATGTATGGCGCTATTGAATTTTATCAAAAAGCAAAAGATAGAGGCATTAAGCCAATTATTGGCGTGGAAGCTTACGTTGCATCTGGGGGCATGAAAAATAAACAAAGCAGGGCTGATGCTAATAGTTATCATCTAATTCTTCTCGCAAAAAACGAAAAAGGATACAAAAATCTAATGAAATTGACAACCCTCGCTCATTTGGAGGGTTTTTATTATAAACCAAGAATTGATTATAACTTATTAGAACACTACGCCGATGGATTAATCTGTCTTTCGGGTTGTGTTGCGGGACAAATACCACGATTAATTGTTTCAGATAAAATTGAGGAAGCAGAAAAATTGGCGCTTCGTTTGAAAGATATTTTTCGTAAAGGTGATTTTTATCTGGAATTGCAACATCACCCCAAAATTAAAGAACAGGTTATTGTTAACAAGGCGTTGTTCAAAATGAGCAAGAAGCTTTCAATTCCAATTGTGGCTACTCACGATTCTCATTATATTTATCCCAGCGATGCTCCAGCCCAAGATATTTTATTGGCAATCCAGACCGGCAATCACATTGATGACCAAGAAAGATTAACCGTAAAAAATTATGACCTTTCTTTGCCTAGTCCAGAAAAAATGATTGCAAATTTCAAAGATTATCCCGGCGCAATTAAGTCAACTCAAGAAATTTCTGAAAAATGCAATCTTAAGATTAAATTTGACAAATTTCTTCTTCCTAAATTTGATCTTCCTGAAGGTAAAACAGATTTAGGTTATTTAAAAGAGCTCACTGACCAAGGTATAAAAAAACGCTTTAAAAAAAATGCTAATAAAAAAGAAATTCAAGAACGGCTTCGTTATGAAATTTCAGTTATTGAAAAAACTGGTTATGCTTCTTATTTTTTAATTGTTCAAGATTTTGTCAATTGGGCAAAAAATAATGGTATTGTGGTCGGTCCAGGAAGAGGAAGCGCTGCTGGAAGTCTAGTTTCTTATGCTTTAAATATTACTGATGTTAATCCTTTAAAATATGATTTAATGTTTGAGCGTTTCTTAAACGCTGATAGAATTTCAATGCCTGACATAGATATTGATTTTACCGATGTAAGACGTGATGAAGTCATTGAATATGCACGCAAAAAATACGGCCAGAACCGAGTAGCACAAATTATTACTTTTGGAACAATGGCATCTCGTATGGCTATTAGAGATGTTGGACGCGTTTTGGGAGTTCCTTATGTATTTTGTGATCAAATAGCTAAAATGATCCCCTTAGGATGGACTCTTAAACAATCTCTTAATGGAATTTCTGAGCTTAAAGAACTTTGCCAAAACAATGAACAGGCAAAAAAACTTATTAAATATGCTCAAAAACTTGAAGGCGTGGTACGCCATGCTTCAACTCATGCCTGTGGCGTTGTTATTACGAAAGAACCTTTGACAAATTACACGCCACTTCAATACGCTTCACGCGGAGACCAAACTATTGTTACCCAGTATGAAATGCATGCAGTTGAATCGTTGGGACTTTTAAAGATGGATTTTCTCGGACTTAGAAATCTAACCGTTATTGAAAATACGCTCAAAATCATAAAGGCCACGAGAAATAAACAGATTAAAATTTCTGATATACCTCTTGATGATGATAAAACTTTTCAAATGCTTAGAGATGGCAAGACAATTGGTGTTTTTCAGTTAGAATCTGATGGTATGACGCGATATCTGAAACAATTAAAGCCAACCAGCATCGAGGATATCATTGCAATGGTGGCTTTATATCGACCCGGACCAATGGAACTGATTCCAAGCTTCATCAGAAGGAAACATGGCCAAGAAGATCCCGAATATATCCATCCAAAGTTAAAAACTGTGCTTGAAAAAACTTACGGTATTATTGTTTATCAGGAGCAAATTATTCAGTTGGCGCAAGAGTTGGGCGGTTTATCATATGCTGAAGCAGATTTATTAAGAAAGGCTGTTGGTAAAAAAATTGAGAAATTACTGGCAAAGCAAGAACATAAGTTGATTCAGGGCATGATAAAAAATAATATTGACAAGTCTACCGCTCAACAAATTTGGAAATTTATTAAACCCTTTGCAAGGTATGGATTTAATAGGTCTCATGCGGCATGCTACGCTCATATTGCTTATGAAACAGCCTACTTAAAAGCTCTTTTCCCGGCTGAATTTATGGCAGCGCTGATGAGAGCTGAGAGTTCAAATCTTGATAGAGTTGCTAAATTAATTGAATCTACGCGAAAAATGGGAATAAAGGTTTTGCCTCCTGATATTAACGAATCATGGGAAAATTTTACCATAGTTAAACCTGAACAGGGCGTCCCAAAAAAAATATGTTTTGGCTTATCAGCAATTAAAAATGTAGGACATAATTTGATCTCAGCTATTATTAGGGAAAGAAAAGACGATGGTGTTTTTACGGATATGAGTAATTTTATTGAAAGAGTTAATCATAAAGATCTTAATAAAAAATCTTTAGAATCATTAATCAAAGCTGGCGTTTTAGACAGCTTAGAAGAAAGAAATACTCTTTTGGGTAATTTAGAAAGCATTCTAAAAATAGCTAAGGAAACACAAAGGAATAAGGCAAATGGACAAACAAGCCTTTTCGCAGGACAAGAATCAAAGAGTCTAAATCTCCATCTTAAAAAATTTCCCAAAGCAGAACCAGAAGAGATGCTTGTCTGGGAAAAAGAACTTTTAGGTCTTTACGTATCGTCTCATCCTTTGGAAAAATATGTTAAAAAACTTGAAAAAAAAGTAATTCAGATAGATAATATAGAAGAAAGCGCTGATAGAATACGAGTAGGCGGAGTTGTTGTTAATGTTAAAAAGATTGTTACAAAAAAGGGAGAGCCAATGCTTTTTGTTAAGGTTGAGGATCTTAGCGGACAAATTGAGGTAGTCGTTTTTCCTAAAACCCTTAGAACGAATCCCCTCTTATGGCAGGAAAATAAAATTCTGCTAATCACAGGCAGAGTTGATATTAGAGGTGATATGCCTAAATTAATTTGCGGGAAAGTAAGCGAAGTAAAGTAAAAGTTTTTGACGCCTGCCGTAGGCAGGAAAAGTTAAAATTTAAATAGTAAATTTATGTCTAAAATTAATAATATTCGCCATTCCTTATCTCACATAATGGCTATGGCAATCAAAAATCTTTATCCAAATGTATCCTTGGGTATTGGGCCAATTATTGAAAATGGTTTTTATTATGATTTTTCCTTTAAAAAGAATATTACCGAAAAAGATTTAGAAAAAATAGAACTTGAGATGAAAAAAATTATTAGCCAAAACATTGATTTTAAAAAAGATGAAAAAAGTATTCAGGAGGCTAAAAAAATATTTAAAAATGAGCCATATAAGCTAGACCTCATTAGGGACTTAGAGGAAAATGGCGAAGAACATGTCTTTATCTATGAATCTGGAAATTTTATTGATCTATGTAAGGGTCCCCACATAAGAAATTCCGGCGAAATAGATTTAGAATCATTTAAATTAACTAGGCTGGCCGGAGCATACTGGAAGGGCAACGAAAATAGCGCTCAACTTCAAAGAATTTATGGTGTCGCTTTTGAAGACAAAAATAAATTAAAAATCTATCTTGAGCTCCAAAAAGAAATTGAAAAAAGAGACCATAGGGTTTTAGGCAAAAAACTTGATTTATTTCACATTGATGAAGAAGTTGGTCCAGGATTAATTTTATGGCATCCAAAAGGAGCTTTGTTAAAACGCTTAATTG
>CAYPPP010000036.1:0-8410 GCA_964412645.1 uncultured Candidatus Saccharibacteria bacterium | reverse complement strand
CAAAGAAGAAAGTGCTGGGTAGGGAAAGTGCCACAGAAACTATGTCTCGTACGCGAGAGTGAAATGTAGAGAGAAATCTCTTCGTTGTATAGGTAACTATATAGCGTGGTAAACCCTGTTTAGTGCAACCCCGGTATAATCGGGGGCACGAGTTAAAGGAAACTTTAATTCGGAGGCCTGCCGCAAGGTTAGGCTCTAGATAAATGACCATTTTAACAGAATTCGGCTTATTATTTTTAAGTAAAATTTTAAAAAAGAAAGTATGAAAAAAACATCTTTTATTTTTAGCGCGCTTAAACTGCCTTTGGATTTTTTAATGATTCTTTTAGCAGGAATGTGCGCTTATTTTTTGCGCTTTACACCTATTTTCACCGAAATTAAGCCGATACTCTTTACTTTAACCCTTGAAGCTTATTTTATATTTTTAGTGCTTGGCGCGCTATTCTCGCTTATTGTCCTTGCATTAACCGGTCTTTATCAAATCAAACAATTAAGACCAATTGAAGAATTTTTTAGAATTCTTGTTGCCACTGCAGCTTCTCTTTTGGTAATTAATTTTTCGGCCTATTTAAGCCAGGCTTTTTTTGAATCACGATTTATTTTAATTGTTACTTGGATTTTAAGCGCAATTTTCATTCCAATCGGCAGAGGATTTTTGAGATATTTAAGACACTACCTTGCGCAAAATCATGCTATTGGTTTGAACAGGGTAGTAATCATTGGTGATGATGAAATTACTAATGAGATTAAAAAACATATTAAACAAAATCCTATTTTAGGATATCGCATTGTCAGGCTTTATAAGAAATTAGATTTGATAAAACTTGAAAAAGAAATAGACAATAATTCTGTTGACGATGTTATTTTAGGGAATTCTCGCCTGAGTAAAATTAAGCTAACAGAACTTTTTAATCTTTGTTCTCAAAAATCAATTAATTTTAGATTTGTGCCAACTAACTTCCAAGCATTGACGGCAGGATTAGAAATGGAAACTTTGGGAGGATTTCCCTTGCTTGAGGCTAAAAGAACTCCATTAGAAGGATGGCGAAAAATCGTTAAAAGAATTTTTGATATAATTTTCGGCACAATTTTTTTCATTTTTCTCTTGCTTATTTTTCTTATTGTTCCCATTTTCATAAAGTGGAATTCCAAGGGGCCAATTTTTGCCAAAATGCCCCATAGAATAGGTCAAGGAGAAGAAATATTCTTTATGTATAAATTTCGTTCAATGATTAGGGGCGCCGATAAGATGAAAAAGGATTTAATGAAATTAAACGAAAGAGAAAAAGGAAAGGGTCCTCTTTTTAAACTAAAAAAAGATCCGCGCGTTACTAAAGTTGGCCGTATTTTAAGAAAATATCGCATTGACGAATTTCCCCAGATTATAAATGTTTTAAAAGGAGAAATGAGCCTTGTCGGTCCGCGAGCTCATGAAGTTAAAGAAGTGGCAAAATATAGAAAACAACATAAAGCCGTTTTTGCAATCAAGCCGGGAATAACCGGCCTAGCACAAATTAATGGTTCGTCTGATTTACCCTTTGACGAAGAAAATAAATTAGATCTTTATTATATTGAACATTGGACGCTCTGGCTTGATATTAAAATTCTTATCAAAACTTCTGCTTTTATCTTTTTCGATAGAAGCGCGTGTTAAAAGCATGAAATATGAATTATGGTGCAATAAAAGGTAGAGTTTGTTAACAGCAATTTTGACTTAATTTTCTTTAAGTTTGAGTTGCTGTTAACAAAGCGAAAGGTACGATACCTTTCCGCCCAAGCAGGATGCTAAGCGTCCAGGCGCGATAACAGCGGAGGTAGTACAATGAGTAAGGAAAAGTTGAAGGTCCGAGGACAAGTGGTACATATCAACCTATATAAACTACCGCTTTGGCACCTTGAGACATTTTGGAAGCCAAATCAGTGTACGACCGATCTAGTAATACAAAAAGCTCACAAAACTTCCAACATTCATATAAAGTTTGGATGGTGGAATATGTGTGAAAAAGAGCAAAATGAAATAATCCGAGAGATTAAATCTCTCAAAAGTGTTACGACCATCAATCAAGTTGATAATTCCGATCTATATCTCAAGCTTAATTCCGGCCATCCTTTCCTTGAAGATTTTCTATGTGAACTTGGAAGAATGCTGGAAAGAAAGTTGTACCATCCGGACATTGGTCCAATCCAGCTCGTCGATGAAAATGGCCGACCTATCAATGAAGCCATCAACGAAAAGGTCCGAACGCGCGAATGGATCGTTACTTTGGCTGATAAGCGTGGCTACTCGTCAAATATAATCCTCAGATCTGCTAAAGGGCTCTATATGACTAGAGAACAAGCTATGGACAAAATGAAAGTCAGTTTCATTGAAGGCTCCGAGACAGACATTGAGGGAAATCCTTTCGTGTACTTCATTATCCAGAATGAACAAATTGAGTCCTGGAGCATTGCTAATAATAAAACAAGCAGAACAATGGTCTTAGAGGAAGTGACTTAAAGAAAATCGCCTCGCCATTAGCACAAAGTTGATGGCGGGGATTTTTTTTAGATTTTAACTGGACAAAACCGCAATAAACAGATAGGATGATAGTAGAAATGACTAATTGTTGATTATCAATTATTAACTATTCATCCTATATGAAAGTCGCACTATTTCACGATTATCTTGTTCAGTATGGAGGGGCTGAGCGTGTGCTTGAAAAATTATTAGAAATATATCCAAACGCGCCAATTTACACTCTTTTATATAATCCCAAGGCATTGGCTCCCAGTCTCAGGAAAGCTTTGGAAAGAAGAAATGTCATTGTTTCGTCTCTTCAGAAATTTCCTTTTGCCAAAAAACATCATCGCCTTTACCCGCTTTTTATGCCTTATATGATTGAGCAGTTTGATTTGGGAGATTTTGATGTGGTTATTTCTGACACGACTGGCTTTGGCAAGGGCTTAATTTTAAAACCTCAAACGCTTCATATTTGCTATTGCCACACACCCTTAAGATATGCTTGGGACAATGCTCAAAGATATGTTAAAGAATATAGACATCCTTTTCTGTTGAGACCATTCGTCCGCTGGGGAATACATTATTTAAGAATTTGGGATAGGCAAGCGTCTGAAAGAGTTGACTATTTTTTAACAAATTCAAATTTCGTCAGAAAAAGGATAAAAAAATATTATCATAGAGAGGCGGTTGTTATCTATCCTCCTGTTGAAATAAAAAAAATAAGAACCGCCAAACATCCTAAGGAATATTATCTTATTGTTAATCGTCTTCTTGCTTATAAAAAAACCGTTATTGCAATTCAGGCCTTTAATGAATTAAAATTGCCACTGGTTGTTGTGGGTAGGGGACCGGAAGAAAAAAGATTAAAAAAAATGGCAAAGAGTAATATAATATTTTTAGGCAATATATATAATGAAGATCTAAAAAAACTTTATCGCTATTGCAAGGCCTATATTTTTCCTCAAGAAGAAGATTTTGGCATCGCAGCAGTTGAAGTAATGGCGTCAGGCAGACCTGTCATCGCTTATAAAGGCGGGGGAGCTAAAGAGACCGTCAAAGACAAAATTAGCGGCTTATTTTTTGAAAAGCAGACAGTGGAAAATTTGACAAAAGCTATAAAAAAGTTTGAGAAAATGCAGTTTTCTTGCCAAAAAATAAGAAAATCAGTGTCAAAATTTGATAATTCTGTATTTAGCAGAGAATTTAAAAAATTTGTCAATAAAAAATGGCGTGATTTCAGAAAAAATATTTAATCAACATGACTCTTAAGAAAATATTTAAAATTTTAAAAAGGGATTGGAAGTTAATTTTTGTATTAGTCATTTTATCGCTTATATTAACTTCTGTTTTTAGCTTAATACATAGACCAAAATACGAAATTAATTTTTCATTGCTAATTTCGCAGATTCAAACTCAAAAAACAGATAAATTTAAATATGACACCTATTACGCTCTTGAAACTAAAGATAAAATAGGGGATTATTTAATAGGGCTACTTAAAAGTCCGGAATATGTTAACACGATATTAAAAAACTCTAATTTGACAACTAATCATTTTACAGCTTATAATTTAAGAACTTTCTTTCGTCCTTATAAAATATCGGTTCAAAGTATCGGCGTAATATTTGACTTAAAAAATAATAGTCAAGCTAAAGATATTGTAAAAAATGTATTATTGATAACTAACGAAAGCTTGAAAAAGATATATGTTCCCAGAGTAGATGATGCTAAATTTGAAATTAAATCAACTAGTCTGTTATCGTCCCTTAAAAGACCAAAATTGTATTTTAATCTTATAATTATTTTTATTGTAAGTTTAGTTTTTGCTTCACTTGTTGCACTTTTAAAAAATTACATAAGTAAAAATAACGATTAATTATTAATTAATAATTATTAGAAATCATATGAAAAAAGAAATTATTTCTATCTTAGTTCTAGTTGTTGTTTTAATTTTAGCCGGGTGGGGGATTGGTTCGTTTTTAAATAAAGATAAATCACTTGATGAAAATATTATCCCCGAAGAAAGCGTTATTCCCAAAAAAAATATTTCTTCTCAAGAGAACATAATTAGTAAAGAACAAAATGATACTATGGAACAAAAAAAAATGAGCTGGAATAATTCTCCAGATATGCAGATTGATACTGAAAAAACTTATAAAGCAGTAATGAAAACAACTAAAGGCGATATAGAGATTGATCTATTTGCCCAAGATACTCCAATTACTGTTAATAATTTTGTGTTTCTATCGAGAGAAAAGTTTTATGAAAATACTAAGTTTCACCGAATTATTAAAGATTTCATGATTCAAGGTGGTGATCCGAATGGAACTGGCACGGGCGGACCAGGCTATCAATTTGACGATGAACCAATCGCAAAAGATTATAAGAGAGGAATTTTAGCGATGGCAAATGCTGGACCCAATACGAACGGAAGCCAATTTTTCATTATGCATCAAGATAATGCTTTGCCTAAAAATTATGTCATCTTTGGACAGGTAACCGATGGTTTTGATACGCTTGATAAAATTGCGAAAACACCCGTTGAAGATAACGGTATGGGAGAAAAGTCAAAACCGACCGAAGATATTTTAATTAAGTCTATTGAAATTAACGAATCTTAAATTTCGATTATTGTTGGTAAATGGGTTACCAACAGAAGCGATCAAGATGCCTTTTTAAGCATTTTCGTTGGCGAATAAGTTATTTAAAACTTATCTTAAACTCATAGAAAGATTGATTTTTACGTATAAACTTGGTAGACTACTGACAGTTCTTAACAAAAGGAGGAGAAGATGAAAAATACATTTGCAAATTCTATGTATTTGTCTGCTGTAACTTCGATTTGTAATTGGCAAGATAAACTTTTAGAAATAATTGACTCAGCCAAAGAGTCGGTTAAGATTTATTGACGAGAAGGTTTTTGGTTTGTTAATTTCGGTCCCGATGCTTACAATGCAATAGTTCGAGCGTATGAACGAGATATCAAGATTGAAATTATTGCTGGTCCAATTTGGTTATCTGTTGAAGAATCTGAATACAATGATAAAAAAACCTTCTTTGGCTTAGTACGCTGCGGTCTTGTTGAATTATATCCACTTGAAAAATCCACGAACCAAACACGATTTATAATTATTGACGACAAGCAAATTTATTTGTTCAACGACCCTTTTGACGATGACGATATCCGAACAATTAAAGATGCTTTTGGTGGGCGCGTAAGTGTTTGGCCAGAAGAAAAAAAGGCATCGTATAGGTATCCAGCTTACACTCCATATCTCTGGGACGCTTTTAGCGAAAGTAACGATGCGTTATTTGTTGATTTATTTGAACAAACAAAAACTCAACTGTCGCAATGCCGCACGCCTCGAAAGAAAATCTTAGTTCTCGAAGCATTTGAGTATGATTTCGTTAAAGATAGAAAGTTGCTTAAAGCAAGTCACGAGGAGATAAGGCAAGCTCTCGTAAATCACGAAGAACACATGAGAGAGGTTGCTCAAGATATTTTTCAAAGATTTCAAAAAGAAGAAAAGGAGGAAGCGAAATGAATAGAGAAGATGACTTTTTCGAATTCTTTAGAAAGCTCATTAGATTTACCGAATCAAGACATATCAATTGGAAACCAACCGGAGAAGAGTTAATGCAATTACCCGCATATTCTTATAAAGGTTATGAAACTACCAATCTTCCTCGTTTTCATATTATAAGAACTATCGTCCGACGAGACAAGAAAGATAAGGGGATGGTGATGGCTGTAGAAATCGGAGTTCTTGATAGAAATCGCAAGGCGATAGAAAAGAAAGTTGTTTTTTCAGGGAACCCTAAACTTGTTCCCGGTATCAAAGTTCCTTCTGATGAACTTCGTTCTTTGTTTGATCTTTTACGCGCTGCGATAGAAGATGAGGGTTTGCAAATAAATTACCTTACCCAATATATCTCTCATATGCTTGCTGTATCGTAACCAGCCCCCGGCACCGAGTGTCGGGGTTTTCTTTTCCACTTTTATAAGAGAGAAGAATCCTTTATAATATATTTGGGTCAGTAGAGCTGGCATTTTTTGCTGTTGAAAAATATATGCAAAGGTTTGTTTTAAAAAAAATATTTGATATTAGACCTTTAACTAAGAAAGGAGAATTGAATTTGGGTTGGATATTGAGAGCAGGAAGAACAGTTAAAATTAAGAAAAATTTTGAGTACAAAGCGAAACCCCTTGATCAAAAGTCTCGAGATGTAAATAAGACTAAATCTTCACTTCGTTCAGATAATTTTATTAACATCAATTACCCAGCGTGGGAAGATTGGAAAGGGGAAACAATTAAAAAAAATTCTGATGAATATGAATACAGGGAAATTCGCCAAGCCATTATAGACGAACTTGAAGAAATGTCACTTAAGGAAGATCGCCTTAAGCAAGAATTTGGTCCTCCTCTTAATTTACCGATGGAAAAAGAAGCAAGGCGCGAGAGATTTTACAAAACATGGATCAAGCGCGTTTCTCCTCAAATAATTAATCTTAAAAATAAAGTTCCCAGTATTCCTTTAACTCCTAAGTTAAAATATATTTTGGTAAGCGCTGTTTTGATGGTTTTAGTTGTCCCTTCTATATACATTCTTCTTAATCTTCGTTCAACGAAAGAATTAGTGCTAACATCAGGAAGCCAAGGATATGAAAATTTAATTGCGGCTCAGAACGCGCTTTTTTCTTTTCAAGCAGATAAGTCAGCAGAAAATTTTAAACAAGCCCGCGAAAATTTTAATAATGCCTCAAGAGCAATGAATAAATTAGGCGGATCTCTTTTGAATGCTGTAGACATTTTACCACTTCGCTATAAGATTGGTTCTGGAAAAAAACTTCTTGCTGCAGGAGAAGCAATCGCGCAAGCCGGTACTTATTTAGCAAAGGGGTTGTCAATTCTTGATGAATTAAGCATTGAAGATATTTTAAAAAACAATGACAATACTGAGCATAATTCAGGACAATTGATGCTTTGTCTTAAGAGTTTTAAACAAGAATTTTTATTAGCCGAAGAAAAATTAAGCGAGGGGATTAATCACATTAAAGGAGTAAAAAGCGAAGATTTACCAGAAGAATACCGCAAAGACTTTAGTTCTTTGGCAACAACAATTCCTTATCTTAAGAATAATTTATCTAAATTTGATGATTTTTTTAATATCTTCTTGAATGTTTTGGGCAACGAAAGTCCACGCCATTATTTAATTCTTTTCCAAAATAATTCCGAACTTAGAGCAACCGGCGGTTTCATTGGTTCTTACGCTTTGCTAAGTATTAACGAAGGACAAGTGGAAAATATTGAAGTTAAAAATATTTTTGACGCCGACGGCCAATTAATTGTTAATGTTGTTCCGCCTAAGCCAATTCAAAAAATTTCTTCTGGCTGGAGTACTCATGACGCTAATTGGTTTTTTGATTTTCCAACCTCGGCTGAAAAAATTGCTTGGTTTTTTGAAAAAACCGGCGGGCCTACAGTTGATGGCATCATTGCCTTAACGCCGCAAATTATAGAAAAAATGTTGGGAATTCTTGGTCCAATTGATCTTCCTGAATACAATTTAAAGATTAATGAGACAAATTTTGTAAATGAAATTCAGTATAAAGTTGAAAAAGATTATGATCCATATTTAAATACACCAAAGAAAATTTTAGCTGATTTTACGACCTCTTTGTTTGAGAAAATTACTATCTTGCCAAAAGAAAAATGGCCACCTGTTTTAGGAGTTTTCAATCAATCGCTTAAGAGCAAAGATCTTCTTCTTTGGCTTAAAAATAAGGAAGAAGAGAATTTTATTGTTAATCAAGGATGGTCAGGCAAAATAGCAAATACAAGTAATGACTATCTAGCAATTGTTCATTCAAATATTAATGGTTATAAAACAGACCGATTTATGAAAGAA
>CAYPPP010000035.1:0-8442 GCA_964412645.1 uncultured Candidatus Saccharibacteria bacterium | reverse complement strand
TGGTTTAATAACAGAAGTTACTGCTTCTATATTATTAAACTACAAATAACTTATTAATGTTTTGGTTTAATAACAGAAGTTACTGCTTCTATATTATTAAACTACAAATAACTTATTAATGTTTTGGTTTAATAACAGAAGTTACTGCTTCTATATTATTAAACTACAAATAACTTATTGATTTTTTGGTTTAATAACAAAAGTTACTGCTTCTATATTATTAAACTACAAATAACTCATTGATGTTCCTGTTTAATAACAAAAGTTACTGCTTTTATATAATAATAAAAAGCTCTGAAATTTCTTATTTCAGAGCTAACTGGTGTTTCTAAATAACTTTTGTAAAATATCGCTATCTTGCGGATGGCTATCCATCCAATTTTTAAGTTTAGATTCAGCAGAATTATTAGTTTGCCTTATTCTTTCACCGCTTAAGAATCTATATGTTTTTTCTCCCGTTTTTTTATTAACAAATTCTATTTTTCCAAGCTTTCTACTAATTTGACGATAAGTGAACGGACGTCCTTCAGAACTATGTCTTAATTTTAAAACTAAAGTTTCTCTCTCTGACAGGGCTTTTTCCATTATTGCATATAGATAATCAGTCCACGCTTCGTTTATTGCATATGCTAAAGGAGAATCTTCCTGTGAATTTGACACAAGATCTAAGTAAGTCAATTTTGATTCCTCTCTATTAATTGGCCTATCTAGTGAAAGAACATCATACGCTTGAAAGGCTGCCAAAAAAGTCTTTAAGGTAATATGCTTTTTCTCAATAAAATCGTTAATATATTTCTCTACTTCATTTTGCGACAAACTCTCTTGCGATGACAAGAGGTTTCTTGCCTTACTAATAAGCAAAGAGTTTTTTCTTGATAACCTTATAGAGCTTCTATTGTTAGCTAAATATATTTGGATTGCCTTTGTTATGTGCATGTGAGCGTAAGTGATAGGATTATATCCAAGTTCGGGATTGAATTTTAGGATCTTTTTATCCTTTGGCTGCCATGCCGAGAATACTCTAAAAAGTTCCAAATAAACTTCTTGAACAAGGTCTTCTAATTCATCAAAAGGGATATGATACTCTCTTATTGCCCTTTTAAGGATCAACCTGGTCATAGCAAAGATTAGTTTAGCGCATGCTTCATCATCGCCTTCTCTTGCTAATTTTGCTAATCTCATTCGCTCTTCCGAAGGGAATATTACATTATATTGCTCTGCTTGAAAAAATCTTTCTTTTGTTCTGGTTGTATCCATTTCTCCTCCTTCGCTTATATTTTTTTGATTTTTTTTAAAGAACCGTGTTTATGCTAACATATTTATAAGACTTGTCAAAAAAAAACGGACCTTCCTAAGATCCGCTGCTAATTGATAGCTACTGAGGATTTTTTAATCCTGCTTTTAAGATAATGGTTACATCTGAACGAGAAATGTAAAGTCTGCCCGAAATTGCCATTTCGCATTTTGAAGAAGTTTCTTTTGAATCAAGCTTCACAATGCTAATAACCGATCTTTGAATAGTTATCCCCTTGAACCAGCGATTAGATTTCTGGAGGTTTTTAAGTGATCTTTTGGACATTTGAATTCTGAGATTTTTAGGACCCCATTTAACTAAAAAGTTGGTATTGGTTGCCACCAACAATTTCAAAATCTTTTTGAGTAAAACTTTTTCTAAAGCCCGTTTTTCTTCTTCGTTCAATATAATCCTCCTTTTTTTGAAATTAGGTTGTTGCTTCATCCAATAATGTCAAGAACTGATTTATATAATAGCAAAAAAAATATCAGAAGTCAATAGGGTTATGGATTGAAAAATAAGCTTTTTTATTAAAAAAACTCTGAGATTTTCTATCTCAGAGCCCATTAGTATTTACAAATAGTTTGTATAATACCTTTTTGTCTTGGGGATGATCATTCATCCAATCTTTAAGCTTAGATTTAGACAATTTAATGAGTTGTCTCACTCTCTCTTTGCCTATAGATTTACGAAATGGTTTTCCAGTTTTTTCATCAATATATTCTATCTTGCCAACTATTTTACCGATTTTGTCAAGTGTCAATGAAGGACCATATCTTAGCCGAATAATTAAAGCTTCTCTTGGCGACAAAACTTTGTCTATAATGCTATATAATAACTCGGCTCTCTTTTCTTCTATTACATACATCTCTAGATGATCCTCTTGCGAATTAGGTATGGTGTCCAAAAGGGTTTTTACTGATCTTCCTCTGTTCCGAATTTCTTTATCTAGAGATAAGACACGATAAGCACGAAAAGCCGATAAGAAGGTTTTAAGCATCATGCCGTAACCACTAATAAATCGATTGATATATTCATCAATCTCTTTTTGAGATAAATTCTCTTGTGATGATAAGAATTCCTCTATCTTCTTAATAAGTAAGCAGCTTTTTTTCGGCAATCCAATAAAACTCCTATTTTTAGCCATGTATTCTGTAATGGTTTTTTTTATATAAGGATAGGCGTAAGTAATCGGATTATTGCCAAGTTCAGGTTTGAATTTTGGAATCGTTTTGCTTTTTGGTTGCCATATTGAGAATAATTTAAACAATTCCAAATATACTTCTTGAACAACATCTTCTAACTGATCAAGGGGAATACGATAATCCTTAATTGCCAAATCAAGGATCAACCTAGTCATTCCAAAGATTAGTTTAGTACATGCTTCGTTGTCACCATTTTTTGCTAATATCGCCAATCTCATTCGTTCCTTTGGTGGTAAAATTATTGTATATTGTTCTGCATCAAAAAATTTCGTTCTTGTTGCTGTATGACTCATTCTCCCTCTCCCTTTTGAATAGTTCGTTATCCATATCATCATTTTCGGTAACAATGCCTCCACCAACTAAAAGCCCAATAACCACTATACCTATAACGATTGTACTCATTACGCCTCCTGTTTGTTAAAGAACTTGGATTTTCCTTATACTACATTAATTATTCAAAAAGTCAAGTTGTTTTAATATGGTCATTCAGTGACCACATTTTTTACCTTATCATCTGGCTTTTGACAATAAGGTCATTTTTTGTTTCTTTATTCATTAATCCTGCCTGTTTTAAAAATTTTATTTTTTTTACAAAATTATTTAAAGCGTCTTGATATTCTCCATCATTGTCCGCCTCTTTTGCTTCTATCAGATAATACAAGAGGGTTCTTTCAACGCTGATTTTTCCTTGAAGAATATCTGAAAGATTTTTATCGATTACTAAGGACTGCTCGGAGATCTTATTAAAATCAATCGTCCACAAAAAGGGCAAACTGCCAGAATTTTTAATTTTAGCGTAATCCGTCTCTTTTTTATAGGGTTCCATTGGTCCGATATTAAGTTGAAAAGCCGTTTCTGCGCCAAAAGCGTCTCTTAGGTTAATTTCAAGTGTGCCGGCATCTAATTTATTTTCTCCAGAGTCAATTTGTCCGCTGAAATAAGCATCAGTTAGACCAAGGGCGCCAAAAACCAATCCGATAAAAATTGCGAGATACGATAAATTTTTAATGATTGATTTCATTAATTAATAATTAGGATTATTTTCTTGATACGCTTTAATTAAAATATTGTAATTTGCTTCAGTTTTCTGATAATCGTTATCATCCGTCTCAATAAATGATTCTAATTTAAGACAAACTTGCCTGTTTTCGTCAAGCAATCCCATTTTAATGTTAATTAAATTCTTAAAATAATCTTCTTTAATGGTTTGATAAGGAAGATAAGGGTCGGTACAGTTAACTACATCATCAATCAATCCTTCAGAGTAATATTTTTTGACTAATTTGATTAAATCGTCAATCTCAAAATTATCATCTGTCTCAATCGGTTCAATCTCATCTAAATCAAGTTCAATTTCAAAGTTTTGTTCTTCGCCCTCTGTAATATTTTCAGAAAAATCTTCAATCTGGCTTCCTTCGTTGTCCGCATAATAAACCGCAAAATCATAATCGGTATCATCCAGTCCTTCAATTTCTATTTTGTATTCCCCTTCTTGAGGATTAGGAATATTAATAATAGTTGGCCCGTTTTCTGCTGGCGGTGTTTCGCACTCGGCAAAAGGAATAGTTGAGGTGGAAGCGTCAATATATGTTCCATCGGGTGCGATTATCTTTGGCTCAACATTGTCAGTAAAAAAGAAACTGAGAGAATCTTCAAATTCGGGATAAGGATCAGGAATTGGCGTAAGCGGTTGTTCTGCTGGTGGCATCGGTTGAGGAAAAGGCGACGGAAATATCGGCGCTTCGCGTTCAAGCCAATAAATAGCTTCCGCGATTGACTTATGAGGAAGCTCGGTATGTGAAGTATCCGAAAAACTTCCCCGCCGATAATTAGCCATTTCAAAAAATCCTTCCGTTGGTGAAGGCGGAGGAGCAGGCATTCCCGGCATTGGTACAACAAAAACATTAATTAGGTTAACCGACGAATCAAGAACGCGATTGTCTCCTTCCGTGTCGTTTCTTGGCGGAGGAAAGGGATTGGGTTCGCCGTCTTGCCAAACAGTTGCTCCGCTCGGCGCCGGTTCAACTGTAACTGTTCCAACTGTCCCCTTGTTAATTCCCGAAATGTTTGAAGCGCTCACTCTTGTTTGAAAAAGATAAAGATTGTTGTCCAAATCTTCTAAAAAAGGATTTTTAACATTCATTGCGGAGTAAGAAGTTGGCGTAGTAGAACCCATAAGGTCTAAAACTTCTAAAAAGCCGTAAGTCGGCATCATTTCGCCTAAAGAAGGAATGTATTGATGGATTGTTTCATATTGTGAAGCGGTGTTTTTTGTCGTATGAGTAAAATACCAGAGATAAGCATCAAGCATAGTTTTATATGTGGTACCCCAGTTTTTAGGAATAATTCCTCCTTCCCAGACAGAATAAATATCGGAAGAGCCATGATTGGGCGTTCCTAAAAGAACGATTTTTTCAACATCGTTTTCAAAACTATTTGACTGAATGTATGATCGGGCAATTAACCCACCCATTGAATGAGATACAATGTCAATTTTATCTTTCCCTGTTAGCACTTTGACTTCATCTATTTTTTCTTTTAGATAACTAAAAGCGGTATCAGCGTTTGATTCTCTCCAGTCGTAATAACAAATATAAACATCAAAGCCGGCATTTCTTAAAGCGCTAGTTAAAGAATCGTAAACATGAACGCCGGGAAAAAACCCCCATGAATCGTTAAAGACCTTCCCAAACATTTTATCCCAATTCCAAGAAGCGCCAATGCCAGGCAATAAAATAACCGGATTTTTATTAGAAACATATCCCTTAATCGGAATTAAAAAAATTAAAAAAGCAAGCAATGCGCTTGCTAAAAATAATCTTTTGTTTTTAATTTTTAGATATTTCTTATTAAACATTAACCAAAGTTAATAAAAGTGCCAGCTCCTAATACTATAAGGCATATCCATGCTCCTATCATAACCGCTAATAAAATTAAAGATATTCCAAAAGATATCCATCCTCTCTTTTTATTAAACTTTTTATATTTAATTTTTGAAATAAGAAAGGGTGAAATTACAAAAATAAATGTTAATAAAAGACATTGATTGCGCAACCCATTGAGTAACACTTCCATAATCCAACCACTATTATAAACATTGTTATAAAGATATTTATCAAACCAATTATCCAAAAAAAATATTCCCACAAAAATTCCGGCTGACAAAAAATAGCTTAAAATTATATATTTCCACTTGACAATTTTAAGTTTCCGTATAATAAAAAAAGGGCTTAAAATGAGCCCTAAAGAAATAAGAATGTATCCCAATGTAATTAATTTTTCCATATTCCTCCCGTGATGTTAATCTAGCAATATATTAGAGATTTCGTCTCTAATATTCTTATTTTAAATTAAATCCTTAAATTCAATCCCACCAATTTCTTTTTCAACCAACGCTTCTTTTTCTAATTGAGGAAAAGTTGATTCATAATTAGGGCGGTCTTCCTCATAAAAAACTCCAATAGGCAGTTTTTCTGTCTCTTCAGTTTTTTCCAGTGCTTTTAATTTATCCTTTGCGTCATAATTATCTTCTTCCTCAATCTTGTGAACTTTTTCTTTATAATATTCAAGTGTATTAACCTTATTAAAAGTAATGCAGGGCTGAAGTACGTCAATATGAGAAAAGCCCTTATGATTAATACCCTTTTTAATAAGTTCTGTTAACTGTTTAATGTCGCCAACAAAGCCCCTGGCGACAAAAGAAGCACCGGCAGATAAAGTTAGAGCAATCGGATTAATTGGTTTTTTAACTTCTCCCCATGGCGTTGTTTTTGTTATATATCCTTTTCCTGAGGTTGGGGAAGATTGTCCGGTTGTCAACGAATAAGAACGATTATTATTAACAATATAAGTTATATCAGCATTGGCGCGGGCAGTATGAATCAAATGATTAAGCCCTTCTCCATAAGCATCTCCGTCTCCTGTAACGGCAATAGCAGTTAATTTATGATTTGCCAATTTCGCTCCGACAAGAATAGGCAACGCTCTGCCGTGAAGGGAATGGAAAGCATATCCTTTTATATTGTTTGCCATATTACCGGCACAGCCAATACCATAAGAAAGCATTAATTTATGGGAGGGAATCTCTAATTCTGTTAACGCAGTTTTGATTGCTTGCCAAATTATAAAATTACCACAGCCAGGACACCATGTCGGCATAACGGAAGTGTTGAAAAGATTTGGATTCAGATTTTTCTTTTCCATGAAAATTTTCTTTTTTTCTTAATATTTAAAGATTTTAACTTGTCAATAATTTCTTCAGGCCAAAATGGCTTACCGTCATATTTCAAGAGTTTATCCTTGATATATATTCCCGTTTCTTGTCTTAATAATTTAGCAAATTGTCCCGATTGATTGCATTCCACCAATAATAAATGATAACATTTTTTTATTAAAACTTCGGTTGATTTTGGCAAAGGATAAAGATCAGTAAAATGAAGACAATTAACACTTAATTTTTTCCCGGGAATTTTATAATCAATAGATACCAAAGCGTCTAATACCGGCCCTTTATTTGATCCCCAGCTAATAATTGTTAAGTCGGCATTTTTAGGACCATAGAATGCAGGCGGAAGCATTTCAGACAAAACTCCTTCCATTTTGCGCTTGCGTTTATCCATTTGTTCAACTCGCGAATCACCATAACCTTCAACGGAAAAACCAAACTCATTATGCTCATCGCTATTAGCAACATGTTCTCCGTTTTTAGTTCCTGGAAAAGCGCGTGGAGAAATACCGCTTTTAGTATTTAAATATCTTTTATAATTTTCTCCAATTATTTCCTTCTTGATAATATCTCCTCTTTCAATCTTAATTTTAAGATTATTTATTTTATCATTTACGACCGTGTATTTGCTTTCGCCTAAAAATTTATCGCTTAAAATAATAACCGGCAATTGATATTTTTCAGAAAAATTAAAAGCGCGTTGAGTAAGTAAATAAGCTTCTTCAGGGTCACCAGGAGCTAAAATAATTTTAGGAAAATCTCCATGTCCAGCACCCAGAACAAAAGACAAATCTCCTTGATCAGACCACGTCGGCAGTCCCGTCGCCGGAGCAGGTCTTGTTACTTCAATAATAACCAAAGGTGTTTCTGTCATACCTGAAAGAGACAATCCCTCGCTCATCAAGGCAAACCCACCACCTGAAGTAGCAACCATTGATCTTGCACCAGCAAAAGAAGCTCCTAAAGCTTGGTGAATAACGCCTATTTCATCTTCGCCCTGATGAACAATCATATCAGTGTCTCTTTGGTGTTTAGCTAAATAATGTAAAATTGCTGTTGCCGGTGTCATCGGATAAGCAGATAAAAACTTACATCCCCCAACTAATGCACCCATAGCTACTGCTTCGTTTCCAGTTAAAAGAGTTTTTTCTTCGTTTTTCTTTTCTAATTTAACTAATCTATCTTTTATGATTGCTCCGAAATGTTTTTGAGCATAATCATATCCTAATTGAACTGCTTTCAAGTTCGCTTTTTTTACTTCTTCTTTTTTAAAAACAAAATCTATTGTTTCTTTAAGTTCTTTAATCTCGCTGTCAAATAAAGCAATAGTTGCGCCTAAAGCAACGCTATTTCTCATAACTGCATCGCCTGCTTTTTTTGCCAGTTCAGTAAAAGGAACAGAATAAACATTTTTTTTGGGAATAATATTTTTATCTTGACAATCGTTTTCGTCGTAGAGTAAAACTCCTTCTTTTTTTAAATATTGCTTATCAGTTTTGATTGTTTTTTCATCTAGGGCCAAAAGAAAATCAATTTTTTTATTTGCAGATTTGATAGATTGATCAGAAACATCAACTTGGACAGTATTATGTCCGCCTCTAACCAAAGAAGGATATTCTGAATAATAAAAAACAAAATAGCCCTTTTTAAGGAATGTTTTAGCAAAAATCATGCCAGCACTCTTAATGCCATAGCCAGCAGGACCCCCAATTTTCCAG
>CAYPPP010000034.1:0-8881 GCA_964412645.1 uncultured Candidatus Saccharibacteria bacterium | reverse complement strand
GGCGGAGGTCTAAGAACCTTTCGCTATGCTCAAGAACCTTGGCGGAGGTCTAAGAACCTTTCGCTATGCTCAAGAACCTTGGCGGAAGTCTAAGATTATTTAGAATCACTTCTCTTCAAAATAACCTAAGAAAGGAGGAAAAATGAAAACCAAACATCCAAGTAAGGCAACTGTTATTTACGATAAAGGTCCTAACTATGAAAAGAGAAAGTTTGTATATTATTTAGCGTTGCCAATTATGGATTTTCTAGCTATATGGGTATTAATTAAGAAAGTTATTGCTCGTAAAGCTGGTTATAAAATTCATACTAACACTTTTTGGTTTGATGGTTTATGTAAAGAATCTAGAATGGTTAAGGAAGATGCGACTACTTTCAAGGCGCTTGATTTTCTTTATAACTATGAATTTGGTATTAGGCGTGGCATCAAAGGATGTTTTTCTGATTTTTGGGGAGCAATGATTAACGTTCAGGCCCTAAGAAACCGTCTTAAAATAGTCAAGAGAGAATTAACAGAAGCCGTTAAAGAAATGCGGAGATTAGACGAAGTACGCATTGTTTCAATCGCAGCTGGATCAGCTCAAGCGGTATTGGAGGTAATGGAAAAAGCAGTTCAAGATGGTATAAATATGAAAGGATTAATACTGGATCTCGATCCAAGAGCTATTGAATACAGTAAAAAACTTGCTGAACAAAAAAAACTCACTGACAGAATTATTTTTATTAACAAGGGCGCCAATAGTATTCAAAAAGTTTGTTATGATTTCCGTCCGCATATAATCGAAATGGTTGGTTTTATGGATTATCGACCGTATAAAAGGGCCATAAGATTAGTCCAGCAAATATATAGCTTGCTTGAACCAAACGGTATTTTTATCACATGCAACATTAGACACAATAGAGAAGCTTTTTTTCTAAAACATGTTGTTAATTGGACAATGATTTATCGCAAGCCTGAAATGCTTATTGATATCATTTCAAAAGGCGGTTTTAGTCCAGAAGCAACCAGAATCATTTATGAACCCCATAATATTCATGGAGTAGCAATTACTCAAAAAATTGGAGGACCCTAAGAAAATATGTTAAAATATTCTTAGGGTTTTTTTTCTTTTTGCTTTATCTATGAATAGTTTTAATATCTATGCTTTAATCGCTGTTGGCAATGCATTTGCAGCTTTTGCAATTGGTTTTTTTGTTTTTCTTCAAAACCGACAAGCTAAAGCTAATTCTACATTTTTTCTATTAACTATAACCGTCACTATTTGGTCTACGGCTTATTATGCTTGGCAGATAGCCAATGATGCCGTTAGCGCCCTTTTTTGGTCTAGATATTTAATGGCTGGAGCTATTTTTATCCCCATTGTTTATATACATTTTATTCTCGCCTTCTTGGGGAAAACCAAAAAGAATAAAAAAAGCCTTCTTCTAAGTTATCTTATTTTTTTTAGTTTCTTTTTATTTAACTTTACTTCCTATTTTGTAAATCGAGTTGAGCCAATGCTTAGTTTCAAATATTGGCCCAAACCCGGACCCGTTTTTCATCTTTTTCTCATACTTTGGGTTGCATATGCTCTTTATGGTATGTACCTTTTATCGGTTGCATATAAAACAAGTAAAGGTATAAAAAAAATTCGGATTCGCTATTTAATTGGAGGTATAATTCTTGGTTATGTGGGAGGATCAACTAATTATTTTCTTTGGTACGGAATTCCTCTTCCGCCCATAGCAAACTTTTTTGTCATTCTTCAATTATTGGCTATTGCGGTTGCAATTCTTAAATATCGTCTCTTGAATATCAAAATTATCGCTACAGAATTTTTGGTTGGATTAATTTCTCTTATTTTATTAATTAATATTTTTACTTATGAAAGCGGACTTGAACTAATAACAAAAATTGTTATTTTTATAGCCACAACTGTTTTTGGAATTCGTCTAATTAAATCTGTTGTTCATGAAATTGATCAAAAAGAAAAAACCCAAAAATTAGCTATTGCACTAAAAGAAGCTAATAAAAAACTCAAGAAGCTTGATGAAACTAAATCTGAATTTATCTCTATCGCTTCCCATCAGTTGAGAACACCTCTCTCGGCCGTTAAAGGTTATGCTGCTATGCTTCTGGAAGAAACAAAGGATCCAGAAAAAAAAGACGCGCTTAATAAAATTTTTCTTTCTAATGAACGGTTGATTAAATTAGTTAACGATCTTTTGAACTTATCCAGGATTGAAAGAGGCAAACTTCAATTTAATTTCAAAGAGAAACAATTGGCAGATATTTTAAGTTCTGTTGTGGCTGAATTGCAAATGCTTGCGACGAGAAGGGGACTGAAGATTATTTACAACAGAGTAGATTTACCTCTTTTAAAAATTGATGGGGATAAATTACGCCAAGTTTTTGTCAACATAATAGATAACGCAATTAAATATACGCTTAAAGGAAAGATTGTTATTAAAACCTACATAGACGATAATAGTGTTACGGTTGCAATACATGATACGGGAGTTGGTATGAAACAAGAAGATATTGATTCAATCTATGAAAAATTTCAAAGAGGGGAAACGGGGCGCGATATTAATCCCAGCGGTGCAGGTATTGGGCTCTATATTGCTCATAAAATTGTAGGAGCTCATAATGGGCATATTTGGGCCGAGAGTAAGGGAATTAATCAAGGATCTACTTTTTATATAAAACTTCCTTTATCAGGTTAAAAAAATATTAATCTTTATTTTTCGTCAAGGTTCCCCTGGTAAACCGGGGGGTTCTTCAATTCTAATTTTATGGGACTTGCTTATGTTATAGCGATAATTATATTAATAGGAGTATTCGCTTTAGCGCTTTTAATTTTAGCCAACAAGCGGTCTTCTTCTATTAATCAAACTTTCTCTGCTTTGGTTTTTTTTATTGGTTTTTGGCTAAGCGCATCTCTTTTCGTTGATCTCTCTCTGAGTCTAACTGGCATAGTTTTTTGGGCGCAGACATCGATTGTTTGGGCAGCCGCCATTCCTGCTTTATGGGTTTATTTTTCGTATATTTTTCCCAGAAGAAAGTGGTTAAATCTTCCCAAACAGATCATTATGATTATCCCTTCTCTGGTCTTTCTGGTTCTTTCGCCAACAAGCTTAAATGTGAAAACAGTTGAAGTTACGGCTGAAGGTGCAAGGAAAATTACTCACGGACCTCTTTATGTTATTCTTTTTATCTATTTCTTAATATTCAGTGCTTGGGGATTTATAAAATTATTCCAAAGTTATAAACGCAGTAGAGGATTGATTAGAATTCAGATTAAATATATCTTTATCGGTGCTTTAATTTCAACAGCATTAGCTGTTTGCGGAGCGGTTATTTTTCCTTATTTGGGCATTGAAGCAGTTACTAATTTTGCATCTCTGACCATTCTTTTCTTTATTGTTTTTAGCACTTATGCTGTCATGAAACACCATCTTCTTGAAATCAGGGTGATGGCAGCTGAAGTTTTTACAGGTCTTTTAGTAGCAGTACTCTTAGTGAATGTTATTTCTTTTGAGACCAAAGAACAGTTTATTCTAAATATTGGCCTTTTTTTTGCTGGTGTTGTTTTTGGTGTTTTTTTAATTAAATCTATTCTCCAAGAAATTAATGTAAGAAGAAAAATAGAAGAAATAGCTCATAAATTAAAAAATGCCAATAGAAAACTTCGCAAATTAGATAAAGTAAAATCAGAATTTATTTCAATTGCTTCTCACCAATTAAGAACGCCTCTGTCGGCCATTAAGGGGTATATCTCTATGATTTTGGATGGCACATACGGAAACATTGATGGAGAAAAAAAAGAAGTTTTAGATAGGGTATACGCTTCAAACGAGCGTTTGATTGCTTTAGTTAATGATTTGTTGAATTTATCTAGAATAGAGCGAGGTAAGTTTCAATTTGAATTTCGGAAGATTGATAATATCTCTGAAATTTTAGCTTCCGTTGTTAATGAATTCAGAATTAATGCAGAGAAAAAAGGTCTTAAAATTGATTATAAAGAAAAGGAAATTCCTGCTATTAATGCAGATCCGCACAAACTTCGCCAAGTTTTTGTTAATATTATAGATAATGCAGTTAAGTATACCGAGAAGGGCAAACTTAAAATTGAGACAGAAATTCATTCTAAAAAAATTATCTTTACATTTAAAGACAGCGGGATTGGCATGACAAGAGAAGAAATCAGTTTAATTTATGAAAAATTTAGAAGGGGAAGGGGAGGAAAAAAATACCATGCTGGCGGTATGGGGATTGGACTATATATATGCTACAAAATTCTTGAAGCGCATAACGGTAAGATTTATGCAAAAAGTCGTGGCAGAGGTAAGGGAACAACTTTTTACGTAGAGATATCGTACGAGAAGTGATAATTGTCACAGGTCCGACCTATGACAGTTTAAAAAAAAGACCCCGCCTTCTTAAGGTTAGGGGTCAGGTGTAGGGCACGTGCCAATACTCTCTTACTGGCTTTATACCCATCTCTACCTCCTTTTTCGTAAGTTCCGAGGCCTTTCCTTCCTACCGTTGAGGAAGGCTCTTTATTTTGATATATCCATTATACTACATCACCAAAGAGATGTCAATAGTAGATCCTAATTTTCTCCTTTTAATCGATGTTAGCCCCCAGATTTTCCGCATCAACCAATTTTTCCTTTTGATCAAAATCTTCTTCCTCGTCTATAAGGCTGAAAATAGATCCCTTCCTAATTTGACAGCCATAAGCCTTGAGACTTAATCTTTCTCCTTGTTTTATGCTATTATCAAGACTTTCTTGAATAAGCACTCTGTTTTTTGGCGCAAAATCAAGTTGAGAAAGAGCCACTGTTTTGCCTGAAAAGTCATTGATTGTTGCAAGCCAACAATTCCCTTCTTCTTTTATTGGACAGAAGACAAAAGATTCATCTATAAAATCTTCTGGTTTTAGAATAGAGACACCCTCTTTGTATTTAGGAAATAGCACACCAATTATTACAAACATTATACCAAAGAAAACAAAAAGGGTAATTGCAACAAAACCAGGGGTTAGTATTTCAAACTGATCTCTTATCGTTGGAATAGCCATTATTAGACTGAGACAAAATGCACACAAAAGAGCAACAATTGCAATACATATCCAAGGCTTTGCTTTAATGCTAAATCGATACATTTCTTCCTCCTTTGTTAGTTTTTGTTAAAGAACATGGTGATTTATACAAAATCTTAGGTCCTTCGAAGCTCATAGAGCACAGGTGGACCTAAGAACTGATTTAATTACAGAGTATCACAACATTGATTAATGTCAAGATTTTAGGTGAAGTTTGTACAATAAATAATAATTATCACAAAACAAACCTATGATAATTAAAAAAGGACTCCGATTATTTGTCGGAGTCGTTTTATTTTTACTTCTTCTAATTATCAGATTCTTTAATAACAGAATCGTCCGTTGCTTCTTCTTGAACTTCTTCGGGCGTTGCAAAAAGCAGGATTCTGCCTTTTTGAGCCGAATAAGGTTTAATGGTAAAAACCTCTTGTAGTAACGCTTCGCCTGTTTCAAGATCAAACAAATCTCTTATTTGTTGCGCTTCTTCTGGAATAAAGTGACTTAAAGCTATTATTTTTAGTTGCCAACTTGATAGATGAGTAGCGCGAACTAAACAAACTACAGCATCGCTTTCCTTGGGACCATTTTTATTATAATAAATGGGTCTAATTTCATAATAGTTAGCATTTATTCTTCGCGGCCCAAAAAATAGAAGAGAAGGAAAGGCCTCTAAAAAAATCAGAAGAGCACCAGCTCCTACAAGAAGTGCAAGTAAAACTATTCGAACAAGAATTAATTCCTCCGTACCATCAGTTTTGTTACTTGATATTAAAAGCGCAACATCCCTCCCAATAGCAGCAGCAACAAGTATTGATTGGAACACAATACCTACCCAAAAAAGTGGTTTGTTAATCTTTAGATACATTTCTTCCTCCTTTGTTAGTTTTTGTTAAAGAACATGGTGATTTATACAAAATCTTAGGTCCTTCGAAGCTCATAGAGCACAGGTGGACCTAAGAACTGATTTAATTACAGAGTATCACAACATTGATTAATGTCAAGATTTTGGGTGAAGTTTTCGTATGAAATTAACGTTTTTTATTTTTTTTCTTGTTATTTTATGAATTTATGGTAAAAAGAAGTCATAACTCTAAGAACATTGGGAATATTATATAACGATTTCAGTTATTATGAATTTTGAAAAACTAACAACTAAATCACGCGAGGCATTAATGCGAGCGCAAGAAATTGCTCGTGATTTTGGACATCCTCAAATGGATATTTTACATTTATTTTTATCTTTATTAGAGGACAAAGAAGGCCTTGTTATAACAATCCTCACCAGAATGGGAGTTGATGAAGGGAGATTAAAACAAATTATTTTAAACGCTCTTAGTGTTTTACCTCGCGTCGCCTCAAATATGCCTTTGGGTCAACTTTATTTAAGTCAGAGTATGGCGCGTGTCATATCAAGAGCGATGAGCGAAGCTAAAAAATTGGGAGATGAATATATTAGCGTAGAACATCTTCTTTTAGCTCTTTTTGAAGAAGGAGGCATAATTACTGACGCCCTAAATCGCTCTCAAATGATTGATATGAGTGAAAATAAAATGGCGATTAATTATGAAAACCTTTTAAGTATATTGAAAGACGTCAGAGGATCAGTTCGCATAACCGATACTGAACCGGAAAGCCAATATCAAGCTCTTAGAAATTATGGAAGAGATTTAACAGATTTAGCAAAAAGAGAAAAACTTGATCCTATTATTGGGAGAGAAGAAGAAATTAGGCGTGTTATGCAAATTCTCGCGCGCCGTAAGAAGAATAATCCTGTTTTAATCGGAGAAGCAGGCGTAGGAAAAACAGCAATCGTTGAAGGCCTTGCGCAAAGAATTGTTTCTAATGATGTTCCCGATATTCTAAAAGATAAAAAAATTATCGCTCTTGATTTAGGCGCTATGATTGCCGGAACTAAATTTAGAGGCGAATTTGAAAAACGATTAAAAGCATTACTTCACGAAATTAAAGATTCTGCCGGCAATGTTATTTTATTTATTGATGAAATGCATACTTTAGTGGGGGCAGGTCAAGCAGAAGGATCAATGGATGCTTCTAACATGCTAAAACCGGCATTGTCTCGAGGAGAATTGCATGCCATTGGTGCTACAACGCTTAAAGAATATCAAAAATATATTGAACGTGATCCCGCTCTCGCAAGAAGATTTCAACAAATCTATGTGAAAGAGCCAAGCGTTAAAGATACAATCGCAATTTTGCGAGGCATTAAAGAAAAATACGAAGTTCATCACGGTGTTCACATTACTGATAAGGCGCTAATAGCAGCTGCTCAACTTTCTAGCCGTTATATTTCGGATAGATTTTTACCAGATAAAGCGGTAGATTTAATGGATGAAGCGGCCTCATCTTTAAGAATGGAAATTGATAGTGTTCCAGAAGAAATTGATGTTTTGAAGCGCAATATTATAAAATTAGAAATAGAAAAAAAAGCACTTTCTCGTGAAAAAGATGATGAATCAAAAAAAAGAGTTAGAAAGATTAAAAAAGAAATTAGCGAGTTGCAAGAAAAGAATAATGGATTAATTAGCAAATGGAAAGGCGAAAAAAATGTAATTAGTAAAATAAGTAAGATTAAAAAAGAAATTGACGAACTTAAAACCAAAGCAGAAATTGCTGAAAGAGAATCTAGGTTGGAAAAAGTAGCTGAAATAAAATATAACGAAATTCCTCTTAAAGAAAAAGAATTAAATAAAAAAGAGAGTAGATTAAAAAGGCTTCAAAAGACAAGCTCAATGCTTAAAAGAGAAATTAGCGAAGAAGAAATAGCTAAGGCAGTCTCGCGCTGGACAGGTATTCCTGTTCAAAAAATGCTTCAAAATGAACAAGGAAAACTTTTGGCGATGGAAAAAGTAATTGGAAAAAGATTAATTAATCAAAAAAGAGCTATTAAGGCGGTTGCTGATGCAATTCGCCGTTCGCGCGCAGACATAACACCGTCTAATCGGCCCATTGGCACATTTATTTTTGTTGGACCTACTGGAGTGGGAAAAACTGAACTAGTAAAAGCGTTAGCTGATTTTATTTTTAATGATGAACATGCCATGGTTAGGGTTGATATGTCAGAGTACATGGAAAAGCATTCAACTGCGCGCTTGATTGGTTCGCCTCCTGGCTATGTCGGCTATGAAGAGGGAGGACAACTTACGGAAAAAATTCGCCGCCGTCCTTATTCTGTTGTTTTATTTGATGAAATAGAGAAAGCTCATCCTGAAATTTTTAATCTTTTTTTGCAAATTTTTGATGAAGGACGCTTAACAGATTCAAAAGGACGCACTATAAATTTCAAAAACACGATTATCATTATGACTTCAAATATTGGAAATGATGTAATTAGAGATTATGCTCCAATTGGATTTACGAGTGAAAAACAAAAGGAAAAGAAAATTGAAGACTATACTATTATGAAAGAAAAAGTAATGGAAGTAATTAGAAAGAAATTTAGGCCCGAATTTTTAAATAGAATTGACGAAATTATTGTTTTTGAGTATTTGAGAAAAAAGGAATTAGAAAAAATTGTTGAACTTGAAATTAAAAAAACCGCTAAACAATTAGCTAATAGAGGCATTAAGATTGAGATTAGCAAAAAAGCCAAACAATTTTTGGCAGAAAAAGGATTTAATCCTGATTACGGTGCTAGACCGCTGAAACGCGCTATTCAAAAATATATTTTAAATGAAATTGCTGAAAAACTTATTGCTGAAGAAATTAAGAAAGGAGATAAGATTAAGGTTGATATTAAAAAAGGTAAAATTGAAATTAAAAAAGCATAATTTGTTA
>CAYPPP010000033.1:0-8917 GCA_964412645.1 uncultured Candidatus Saccharibacteria bacterium | reverse complement strand
AGGTGTTGAATCAATCATCAATCCATTTGACAATCCGAGGATCTTCAATCCCTTTATCACAATAATCGTTGAGATGGCATTCTAGCACAGGTTTGTCTAATACATACCATTTTGTCCCCTCAACGCTGAGAGCTAATCCGCAAGCAGACATTTCCTGATTATCTGTCCAAGTTGCCCGAAATAACATTTTATACAATCCATCCTCATCAATGATGACTCCGCAATTAAAAACATTTTTACTCATCCAGGGAATATTGGGATTTGGCTCAATTATTGGGTTATGAAATCTCTCTATTAATATTTCCTTTTTCAAGGTACATCCCTCCTTTTTTGGTTCCTATGGGCTGAAATTTAATTATCTGTGTAACAAAGTGCTTTTTTAAAAAAATATAAAATAACAATTAAATTTAAAGTATAAAAAATTTCTTTTGTGCCCCTGGAAGGAGTCGAACCCTCAAAGACGGTTCCGAAGACCGACGTGATATCCATTTCACCACAGGGGCGTTATCGTATATTTTAGCAAAAACATTACAAAAATCAATGATCTGTCTTAGTTTAAACAAAAAAAGAAGGTCTGTTTTAAAAGCAGGCCTTCTTTCTTTTTTTATAATTTAATTGAGAATTTCAACTTTAAGGCGTTGAACGCCAAATTGCTTTGCGTTATCCCTTGAGGGTAGCCAAATATCAATTTTGTGATCGTTTTTCCTTGCCATTCTATCTTCAACCGAAAAAAGTTGACTTCCATAAAGTTCAGGAAACCTTACCTTCGTTCCAAAAGTTAAAAAATTACACGCCACAATACCTTCTTTCACTCTCTTGCCGTTAGCAGTAATAAAAGGAGAGGAGTCGGTTTGATCGACCGTTGAAGAATAGGCAGTAACTGTTGTTAAACAATAAGAAACTCCTGGATTATAAGCACAATAAGGCGCGTATTGAGGGTGCCTGAAAGCAATAGGAGCACTTTGTTGAAGAAGCGCAATTTCATTAAGAGTAGAAATTTGACGATCGAACAATTCTGTTTTTATTTCTTTTTGTTCTACAACGCGACTTTTATCCCTAAAAATATTAAGCCACGAGAAATAGTTCCCATCAGCCGCTCCTGCTAATTGAGGCAAAATTATGCTAATGATCATTAGATTGACCGCACATGTTTTTACAATCTTAAGGAAGTCATTTTTCATATTATGTATATTGATCTAAATAAAATACCTCCGTTTTAAGGAGGGTACTCCCATTCTAACATATTTAGTTCTCCGTGTCAACCTTTTTTAGGTTTTTTACATCTTTTCTAATTTCTCAATACCTAAGATATCAAAAAGATTTTCAAATACTATTTCTGTAGCTCTCACTAATTTTAAGCGCGCAATTGTCAATTGTTTGTTTTCTTCGTCGATAACTCGGCAATTTTTATAGAATCGGTGAAATTTCTTTGCTAAATTAATACCGTAGGTAGTTAAATGATGAATTTCATAGTTTTGTGTCACTTTCTTAACCAAATCAGGAAACTTAATTAATTGCTTAATTAGCCCTAATTCCTCCTTTTCCTTTAGTAGTTCTATGTTTTCTGCTTTTTCTCTTTTATCTTCTGCGTTCCGCAGAATACTTTTACATCTTACTAAGGCGTATTGAAGATAGTAAACCGGATTTTTTTCTGATTTTTCTTTTGCTACCTCAAGGTCGAAAACCATCTGGGTAGATATATCTTTTGAAATTATCATAAAACGTACCACATCTGACCCGACTTGCTTAACCAGCCATTCCAAATCAACGGCCGTGCCCGCCCTTTTAGACATTTTTTGCGGACCTTCTTTGGTTTTAAGGCGCACCATTTGAATAATAGGAATACACAATTCCCCTTTAAATTTAAGGATCTTCATAAGCGCCTGCATTTTTTTCTCGTGACCTTGATGATCGGCTCCCCAAATATTAATAATTTTGTTAAACCCGCGCTTAATTTTGTTTTTGTGGTAGAGAATATCAGAAAAAAAGTATGTAGTGCTCCCATCACTTCTAATGATTACTCTATCTTTGTCATCTCCATATTCGGAGGTTTTGAGCCAAAAAGCTCCATCCTTCTTATAAATTAATTCTTTCTTAGTAAATTCTTCCAAAAGATTTTCTTTAGCATTGTCGTTGTAAAGATCTTGTTCAGAAAACCATTTATCAAACTTTATCCCCAATTTATCAACAGTTTTTTTAATATCCGTCAATATCTCACGCATTATAAAATATCCTGCCTCGCTCTCGTCGTTTGTGTTCTTTAGTTTTTCTTTTAATTCTTTTATTTTTTTCTCTAAATACTCGCCTTTGTATTGATTTCCTTTATTTAGAGCAGTTTTTCCCAATTCTTTTATTTGTGTTGATTGCTTAGCATCATTGACATAAAATTCCCTCTGAACGTTATTGCCAGCATATTCTAAAACTCGCGCTAAAACATCGCCATAAAAAGCGTTCCTTCCATGGCCTAAATGAAGCAGTCCTGTGGGATTAGCTGATATGAATTCAACTTGAATTTTTTGAAGTTGTTTTTGTCTTATTCTTCCGTAATTTTCTTTTTCCTCTATAATAACTTCTAATTTTTTCTGAAGCCATTTCTTGTTTAAAAAAAGATTTATAAAACCATTGTCGGTAATTTCGATTTTTTCAAAAATATCTTTATATTCAATTAATTTTTCTTTAATCTTTTTGGCGATCTCTTTGGGTAAGGTTTTTTCTTTAGAAACTAAAAAAAAGACAATATTAGTTGAATAATCGCCGAATTTATCAATTTCCGACTCTAAAATTTGAAAACCCTTGTCACAAGACGCAGCTTCTTGAATGATCTCCTTAAGTTTTTCTTTAATAGTTAACATGTGGTTAATTTTAGCAATCTAATAGAACAATATCAACTATGGTTAGAATATTAAAAAGCCGATTGAATTATATTTTAGTCAATCGGCTAAATTTCCTTAAATTCAACACCAACACTTGGGATTAATTCTCTTGCTTTTTGCTTAATGAGACTTTTAACTCTTTCTTCCTTTTGATTTTCAACTTCAATAATGAGCTTCATTGTCCATTTCCCTTCGGGATCTTGTTCTCTGCTTAGTTGCCATGTGATAAATTTATCCCGTATTTCAAAGATAATAAAATCCTTCAATTCTATAACACTTTGCCAGCCCTCCCAGCGATAACCGTTTAGAGTTAAAACTATTTTTGTCTCCCCTGTGCTAACTTTTGCCCATTTATTAGA
Source organism: uncultured Candidatus Saccharibacteria bacterium (assembly GCA_964412645.1). Lineage (GTDB taxonomy): Bacteria > Patescibacteriota > Minisyncoccia > JBAYJV01 > JBAYJV01 > CAYNNF01. The sequence goes on along the minus strand of CAYPPP010000033.1, from coordinate 5,685 downwards.
TGAACGATTTTTAAATTTATCTATCACGCTCATACATATCGCCTCCATGCACTATGTTTATCCTATCATTTTTATTATAGAAAGAAAGAGGAGCGCATCAGCCAACAGTTTATGATGCACTCCCAAGACCATTTGAAGGCTTTCATCTAGTTCAACCGGCAAGGCCGATTAATTCTAGATAGAAACATCCCCAACAGTCATCAGAATAAGTGCCTTTTTCATAATGCACCTCCTGAAAAAGGTTTTTACTCCTACTAAGAACCATTCCTAGTAATTTTATTTTATTCTTTTGTTGGTTTATTGTCAAATAAAAAATCTATTTAGCTTATTATTTTTATTAAATGAAAAGAGAGCAAGTTGTTGCTTGCTCTCTCTGGCGCTATTGGACGCTAAAACTCATCTGAAGCGTACCCTTGGGAATATGGAATTCATAATGCTTGTGCCTTCCCATCCCCTCTAAATCACAAGATATTAAGTTATACCACCAATATTTAAACCTTCTGTTAGTAATTCTTAAAAGCCCACCCTCTCTATCTTCTTCCTGAATCTTTACTTGATTATTATTCAGAGTACATCCTATGTATGAATCTACACATACCGACTTAAAATAAGTATAACAGATTTTACCTTCTATGGTTCCACAACCAAGAAAAAATCTGCCACTAGCAGTCGTGGATGATCTTAAACTAACTATTTCAGTGTCTTGAATAATTTCTTTCTCTGGAAGCCAAGCTCCCCAAAAAAGACTTGAAAATAGACAGACAACTATAAAAGAAACAAGAAACACAGCGAAACCGTCATGAGTCTTTACTGAAAATTTTTTAATACCAATCACTATAATCAATGCTACAACAAAAGCTATTAGCATTTTTCCTCCTTTAGGCTTGATAAGAACTGGTTCTATCTTATAATTTTGTTTACTAAATGTCAAATAATATGACTAAAATCTGATTTTATGCTAAACTTGGGGTATGGCAAAACCATACGCTTACAATAGAAGAGCAAGGTACGACTATGAAATCAAAGAAACCTTAGAGGCTGGCATATCTCTTAAGGGATATGAAGTAAAGGCCATTAAAACAGGCCATTGCAGTTTAAAGGGAAGTTTTGTTATACTTAAAAATCAAAGACCATATCTTTTAAACGCCAGTATTCCGCCCTACCAACCGAAAAATCAGCCGAAAAATTATGATCCAAATCAAAATAGACAGTTACTTTTAAATAAAAGAGAAATCCGCCATTTAATTGGCAAAACTAAAGAAAAGGGCTTGACTTTAATACCTATTAAGGTTTATAATAAGAAAGGTAAAATTAAGGTTGAAATTGGTATCGGTAGGGGAAAAAAGAAATTTAATAAAAAGGAAAAGATTAAAAAAAGAGACATAAAAAGAGAGGTTGATAGAACTCTACGGGACAAAGGATAATTGTGATCCCGACGCTTCGGTCGGGATCTTAGAATTTGTATAACTCACAAGTTCGTTAACAAAATCTAAGAGGGGATGATAAGATTCGATAGGAAGTTGCAACATTACGCGCAAGTAGAGGCTTGGAATACTCTCAAAACTTCCAAAAACTGCGAAGTGCAGACTACAACTTTGCGCCAGCTTACGCTTAAGTAAGCGCCTGTATACTTGACTCCTGATAAAGTATTCGGGCAACAACATCAGGATATGAAATTAGATTGCTTCAGCTAATTTCCGAAAAGTCGAAGCTGGATGTTTAAACGCTTTTTCTTGTTTTTTAGTTTGAACATCAAGACAATAAAAACAAGATAAACTTGTAGATTCGTTTTAGCACAACTTTCTAGACGGGGGTTCAATTCCCCCCATCTCCACAAAAATTTCTTAGCGAATGAAAGTGAGCTTTAGAAAGTTTTGTGTCCTGAGTTTACCGAAAGGTACACCTACGCTCTTTCGTTTCATTTTAGAGCTTCGGTGTGCAAGCATTAGTTTTAATATAAGAAAATTATTGTAATTTTAAATACTCAAATTATTTTGAGTGTTTTTTGTTAAAAGCTCAATTTCTAATTCTCTTAATTGACGTTTATGTGTTTTAATGATACATTGTTAACAGTTCATCAAAACAAGGAGGATAAATATGGAAACGCTGTATGCTTTATGGAAAGCGTTTGTTTGTCAGACGATTCACAGAAATATGGAGATAGTCCATGTTAATGGTAGTGATCATCTTGTTACCTGTCAAACTTGCGATTCAAGGCTTAGTCCGTCTACAAGAAGAAAGAAAAATTTGATTTTAACCCATTGGTATTTTGCATCAAGATTTTACGATATTCCAACATTTCTTCTAATGACTCTCGTTGCTTTTGCTCATCAGTATATCAGCGGTCATCAGGGATCACTAAAACACCCACCAGAACATAGAAACACAAAAATACTATTAGCAGAATTAAGAGGAGGAGATAGCAATGGAACTTACTAAAAATCAAATTGCAAAAATGTACTTGAAATTGAGCGCTCAAGGTTATGCTTCTGGAAAAGAACCCCAAGTTTTACAATCTCACGAACATATAGAAGTGTCTGTTTTGGGCATCCCACAAGAGATGAAGGGATTTTCTTTTATGGATGGCAAATGGAAATATATTGATTCCTATGAGACTGGCGAAAACGGATTAAGCTGGGGCTTTACCAGGCTACTCCACGACAATAAGCCGATCCTCTGGATGAGTTATAATGGAAGAGTTGTGGTTGAAGCTTGTGAAAGACTAAAAATCGATCCAAAAGAAATAACCGCTTTTTTAAAGAGAGCGCTTCTTGTTTCTTACCAACAATGGGAAAATGGTCTTGGTGCTTTTCATTCTGGCAGAGGCTCATATTATTCAGAACAAAAAGAAAAAATGAGTCAAATGACTTATACTAATTATGATCAGAATTCAAGCATTGAAGATTTTAAAGCAACAGAAGTGATACGTTTTTTAACTGGTAATAGTATTTTTTTGAACGACGCTCCTGTACTTTTATACCACAGTGCCCGAGGAGGATTACTAATTTAAAGCAAATAATATAAGGGACACAGTAAGTGTCTCTTTTTTTTATTTAAGATTTTTTTATTAAATTTGTCTCAAATCCTTGACTTTTGTAATAGAATATGAAGAATGGCATTAATGATCAGTTTGGCTCTGACAAGCGGCTCTAAGGAGACCAGCTTGCAGAAAATAAAGCCAAACGATACAAAGGAGGACGATATGTACGCAAGTGTGCGAGTGTATCTCAAAGAATCAATTGAGGAAGAAGAAGGGTTTGGGCCAAGTGGACCTCTCTCAGCAAAGTTTTACGGAAGCAAACTTGGTCACAAGAAGGATTTCTATTGCGTTACTGACTTTAATCTTGATGATAAGTTGCCCAAAAAGATAAGAAAGCATCTTCATCATATTACTGTTTGGGCTTCCTTTTTCCCAGTCCCATCCAGAGAACAAGGTATTTACAGATATGGTGGTGTATGGGCTCATCTTGGATTCGTGATAGGTAATAAGAATTCAGCATATGAGCTTGAGATGAATGGCCAAAGCATAAAGCAACTTCGTAATACTTACGAAGCAATCCGAGAAGGTACTCGCCGACCGACGATCAGCTTTGAGGGAGAGCAGCAGGGCAAGTCCAAGCAAGAATTGGAAGCTGAGATTAAGCAACTAAAAGACACGATCGTAACTTTAAGGGATTGTTTTGAAAGTGTTGCTTCTGCTTACGCAAAGATCTCTAATGCCGAAGTTGCTATCGTTTACAAGATGAGCGGTCGCAGAAAAGAAAAGGACATCGTTAAGAAAATCACTGAACTCATTCACTCTGCACAGCGGGACATTAGGAGTGTCATTGTAGAGAAAAGTCTTCGTAGAATAACTTAATTAGGTTCAGGCAAAGAAAAGACAGAAAGCGCGAAGCCCCTGAAGTTAGGGGCTTCTTTTTTTATTAAACTTATCAGTTGAAAAAAATCAAATTTTAGGATATTATAAAATTATAATAGCAGTAAGAATATTGAAATCTTAGAATCATAAATTACATGAAAATTCCTAAAGAGGTTCTACAAATCATTGAAAAATTAAAAAAGGCCGGATACGAGGCCTATGTTGTTGGTGGCTGCGTAAGAGATTACTTAAGAGATAAAAAACCAAAAGATTGGGATATTACAACATCGGCCAAACCCAAAGAAATCCAAAAACTCTTTAAAAAATCATTTTATGATAATGCTTTTGGAACAGTAGGTGTCCCCATTGAATCTAATGACAAGTCGCTAAAAGTTATTGAAATTACAACTTTTAGAACTGAAACAAAATACACCGATAAGCGTCATCCCGATGAAGTAAAATTTGCTAAAACAATTGAAGAGGATTTGGCAAGACGTGATTTTAGAATAAACGCTATCGCTTACGATCCAATAAACAAAAAATATATTGATCCCTTTGGCGGGAAAAAAGATTTAAAAGAAGAAATTATTAGAACCGTCGGTAACTCAAATGAAAGATTTTTAGAAGATGCTTTAAGATTAATGCGCGCAGTTCGTTTTGCGACTAAACTTAATTTTACTATTGAAAAAGAAACACTAGGTTCAATCAAAAAGCATGCCGAATTAATTAGAGCAATAGCTAAAGAGAGGATTAGAGATGAATTAATAAAAATTATTATGTCAGAAAGAGGTCATTTCGGCATTATGTATTTGCACGAAGCAGGCCTTTTAAAATATATTATGCCCGAAATGGAAAGAGGTATTGGGGTTTCGCAAAATCATCATCATCCTTACGATTGCTATTATCATGGGATTTATTCATTAGAATACGGCGTTTTACAAAATTACTCTTTAGAAATTAGATTAGCCGCTCTGCTTCATGATATTGGAAAACCATATGTCAAAGAAGGATTGGGCAATCGTTCAACCTTTTACAATCATGCCCAATTTGGCGCTAAAGTGGCAGATACGGTTTTGAAGCGCTTAAAATTTCCTAAAAAATTGACTGATAAGATTGTTCATTTGGTTGAATTTCATCTTTTCTATTATGAAACTGATGTTGTCACTGAATCAGGAGTACGCCGCCTTTTGAGAAGATTGGGTAAGGAAAATATTAAAGATTTTATGGAAGTGAGAATGTGCGATCGCATCGGCTCTCGGGTGCCCAAGGCAAAGCCCTATCGCTTGAGACATCTTGAATATATGCTGGAAAAAGTTGGTTCTGATCCAATTAATTCTAGAATGCTTAAAATCAACGGCGATGAAATTATGGAAATGCTTAAAATCAAACCATCAAAAAAAGTTGGCTTGTTATTGGAAGCGCTTTTGCAGGAGGTTTTAGATAACCCGAAAAGAAATACTAAAAAATATTTAAGCAAACAGCTTAAAGAGCTTCGTAAATTATCCGATCAAGAACTAATAAAAAAAGCAGAAAAAGTTTATCAATTTAAACAGGAAAAAGATGCTGAAAGAAAAGCAAAATATTGGGTAAAATAGTCGCTAATCGTCGCGAATTTCTGACGAATTAGCACAAATTGAAAATTAATCTTCCGGGATGTGGTGTAATGGCTAACATACACGATTCGGGTTCGTGTGACTCCGGGTTCGAGTCCCGGCATCCCGACATTAAAAGTCGTAGCGCAGATAAGTTACGCTTAATTATTTGTTTTGAATTAACAAGACCTTTTTGGCTATTTTTTTTATTCTTCTAAAAGAGTGATATAATCG
>CAYPPP010000032.1:0-9328 GCA_964412645.1 uncultured Candidatus Saccharibacteria bacterium | reverse complement strand
CAAACGAGAAGATAAATATTAATATTTGGAGCAAGATCCAAACAAACGAAATTAGCGGTAGACATGTTAGGTTTTTTTCTGATTACCATAACAAATCAACTCAATGTGAACCTGTTCTTATTAGTCCAGATGGCTTTATGATAGGACAAGGATCTGGTGGTTGTTATGATAATAGTGGTACTGGCTTCAGCGCAACACCACTATCTCATCTGAAAGACAATACAGAAAGATTTGGCATTGAATATTTAGGAAAATGGATACGCAGAACATATTTACCAGAATATGACCAAACGATTGAGACTGAATTTACTGTTACAGAAGGGGATGTTATAATAAGGGTTTTAGAGCCGAATGGTAATGAAAAGTTAATTAAGAATTTTAAAAATATTATTAAATGGCAAGCTAATGGAGTAAATAAATATTGGGTGTCTTTATACAAGAATGGTATTTTTCTTAAGCATTTGACAAAAGATTTAAAAAACACAAGCTATACTTGGATACCAAATGAAGATATTGAAGTAGCGCATAATTATAAAATAAGAATTATGGATCCTGATACAGGAGCGTACGATAAATCAGATAACTATTTTAGTGTTATAGAAATAAGTCAAAATGCTTGTCTTCCCGACGGTACTCTGATAAAAATTTCTGAGGATCCTAAGATTTATGTAATTCAAAATTGCAAAAGAAAATGGATTAGAACTCAGGAAGAGTTTAAAAAGGAGGGATACAAATGGGAAGATGTTCAAGAAACTTCCTCTCCTGCGCTTGATGCCTACACTGAATATACAGAAACCCAAGCCAAGCTATTAAGAGCAATTGGTCAAAATAGAGTTTATCGTATTATTGGAAATAAGCGCTTATGGGTTCCAACTATTTCCGCCTTTAACGCTCAAGGGTTAAAATGGGAAGGGATTGAAAGTAAGGCAGAGTCGGAACTAAACCAATATTCTCGCGCTAAACTCTTAAAGACTAAAAATGAAGAAGGCGTTTACTATATCACTGAATCAGGGTTAAGGCGCCAAATTCCTAACGATGAAGTATTTAACTCTTATGGAAATCGACAGGAAGATGTTGTAGAAGTTGATAAAGATATTATTGAATCCTATGAAGTTTGTAATTTAATTAAACCTAAAAACAGCTATCAAGTTTATAGACTAGAAGGCGATACAAAACGCTGGATTAAAACTGCTAATGCTTTTAATAGACTGAAGTATAATTGGTCAAATATTGCTCCCGTAAACGAAACAGAATTTAATGCTTATCAGGAAGGCGAAGTGATAGAATAAGACATAGAATAGAAAAGTGTAGAGGTCTGACCTCTACACTTTTTGTTTATCCACTTAAAAAAAGAGAGGAAATAGGATATAATTAAAGCATTAAGAAAATATTTTTTGTCTTATTAGTTTGTAATTTGAATAATAATTATGATTAGAATTGCAATTAATGGTTTTGGGAGAATTGGTAGATCGTTTCTTAAAATTGCTCTTGAAAATCCAGACACTGAAATTATAGCTGTCAATGACTTAACTGACGAAGAAACTCTTGCTTATCTTTTAAAACATGACACTGTCTATGGTCGCTACGATAAATCGGTTAAACACATTTCAGAAAACAGTAAAAAATATTTAGAAATAAACGGCAAAAAAATTTTAAGCTTGACTGAAAGAAATCCTGAAAATCTTCCTTGGAAAGAATTGGAAATTGATGTTGTTGTTGAAGCGACTGGTATTTTTACTGACAAGGAAGGCGCCTCAAAACATCTTCAAGCTGGTGCAAAACGAGTTGTCATCACCGCGCCTGCCAAAGACGGAATTGAACACCTTTTATTGGGCATAAGTGATGAGTTGTTTGAAAAAGGAGATTTAGATAAAATTACTTCAAATGGATCTTGTACAACCAATGCAGTTGCGCCGGTAATGAAAATTTTATCTGAAACAATCGGTGTTAAAAAAGCGATTTTAAACACAATCCACGCATATACAGCTGGTCAAAATATTGTTGATGGACCTAATAAAAAAATGAGCAGAGGCAGAGCAGGAGCGCAAAATATTGTACCCACTACCACAGGAGCGGCTCAAGTTGTAAGTAAGGTTGTGCCAGAACTCAAAGATAAGTTTGACGGTATGGCGACCAGGGTGCCGGTAATTTGTGGTTCTTTAGCAGATATTACCTTTATTTCTGAAAAAGAAACGAGTATTGAGGAAATTAATAATATTTTAAAAAATGCTGAAGGAGAAAAGCGATGGCAAAATATATTAAAAACGACCAACGAACCAATAGTTTCATCTGATATTATTCAAGAATCTTATGGAGCGATTGTTGATCTATCTTTCACTAAAGTAGTTGATGGAGATTTAGCTAAAGTGCTTGTCTGGTATGATAACGAATGGGGTTATTGCGCTACTCTCTTAGAACATGTGATTCGTGTATCTAAAATTTTATGATTTATCTTGGGGCAGATCACAGAGGGTATCAGCTCAAAGAAAAGATTAAAAATTTTTTAAGTGAAATTGACTTAGAGTACCAAGATTTAGGAAATTATAAATATGACGAGAATGATGATTATCCTGATTTTGGAAAATTAGTCGCTCAAAAAGTTTCCGAGAATCCTGACGAAAATAAAGGTATTTTAGTTTGCGGTTCTGGCGTTGGCATGGATATATCAGCTAATCGCTTCAAAGGCGTAAGGTCGGTATTAGCTCCAAGTTCCGAATTGGCAGTTTCGTCAAGAAAAGACGATAATACAAATATTTTATCTTTAGGAGCTAATTTTATAGGAGAAAAAAAAGCTGAAAAAATTATTAAAGCATGGCTTGAAACAGAATTTACAGGGGAAGAAAAACGAATCAGGCGTCTTCACAAAATAGATCTTTAAACATTAAGATGTAATTTTTTAAGTGTTTATTCGTTGTAAATTATAATTGGTCGAAAAAATTAAATAGTAAATTGTATTTATTTAAAAATATGTATAACAATATTTTGCCTTCTCTCATCGGTTGGGGAATCTTTGGTCTCGTTCTTTTGGGAGTTTGGACATTAGTTTCCCGTAAAATGCCAAGACTTAAAGAGCATGCGCCAAAAATTTCTCCTCTTAATGCCATTTTATCGCTTATTTTGACAGTAACCGCCGTTATGCTTCTGAATGCAATTTGGTATGACATAACGCGATCTGTAACGGGAGAAAGTCTAATCCGTTATTATAATATTGGCATAAAACCTCTTTTAGCACATGCTGCTTTTGCTTTACCACTGTTCGTTGTCGCTCTTTTTCTTTATCAATGGGCGAAGACCAAAGGCGCGAAAATACAAGCATTAGTTATTCCTTATTCCATTGCCTCAACAATTCTTTTGATTCGGCTCTTAGGAGAAACAGGCGGATATGTCATTAATCGTTTTGAGAGATTAGGAATATATATTGTGCTGGTTTTCACATTGGCGATTGTTTCTGTCTTAGGTTTTTATGTTCAAAGTAAATGGGAAATGCGCCAATCAAGCAAAGAAAAATTAACATAAAATCGGAAATAACATTTTTAAAAATTTAAATTAATTATTCTAATTTTAAATTTACTTGGTTTTGAATTTAGCTTTAGATTGTAATTTGTGTTACTAAAAATATGAAAAAAACTAAAACTTTCTTTTTTATATTAATGGGATTTTTCTTAATAATGCCATCCTTACAAGCAATTTCGGCTGATTTTTCTGAAGATAATTTTTTCTGCCAGAATCAATATTATTCAGTTGTCTTTGACGGTGAAGGAGAAGCGGCGGTTAATGCCAAATTGACTTTAGAAAACATAGATATAGACAAGAGCATTAATCAGATTATGGTTGAAATTCCGGGAGATGAAGTAAGGATGATTAAGGCAATTCAAGAAATGCCCACGCGACAAAGGCAATGTCGTCAATGGGGGCCTGTTCCCATAGAATACGGGGAAATACCCTCAAGAATTAATAAACAATGCTTAGAATGGTATCCGTATGTCTCCGGTCCCCGTTATTACACTCTAAAATTTGAAAAGGAACAGCTGTCAAAATCAGTTCAATTCACTTTAAAGTTGCCTGAACCAGTTTTACCACAGGAAACAATCAGTATCCTTCTCTACTATAAAGCCAGTGGGTATGTTCAAGAAAAAGCGGGAATTTTCCATTTTAATTACGAAACTCTGAAGATGCCTTACGACGTTGAAACGGTGCGAATTGCTATCGACGTTCAAGAAGGCCTTTATTTTGAGGGAGGCAAAGCGCAGACCGACTACAAGCCTAGTCCAACTGTCTATTCTCTTCAGAATGCGCCATCAGCGATAGAAGGAGTTCAGAATAAAGTAGCTAGCCAATTTTCTCGTGAAATTCAATATGCACCAGGCTATACAAAAAGCACATCAGGATTAGATCCGCTTGAAAGTTTTATTGTGGAAGGAAAGTATGCTAAATCTCAATTTGCTTTGGAAAAATGGTTCGTTATTGGAGTAATAATCATATTTATTTTTGTTCTTGGTGGAATCGTTATTTTCATCCGATGGGATTTAAAAAAAACTAAAGCAATATCCAAAAAAAAGAACGTTTAATCTATTTTTCTAGTTCTTGTGACTTATGGCAAAAATCGAGATTATTCCTGCGATTTTAGAAAAAAATTTCAGCGAGATTAAAAAGAAGATGAAAAAACTTGAACCCTATTTTAAAAAGGTCCAAGTTGATTTTGGCGATGGAAAATTTGTGTCCGATAGTTTTGGATGTATAGAAAAATTTGAAAAAATAGAAACAACATTAAAATTAGAAGCCCATATTATGGTTGAAAAACCATGGAAGATAATTGCTAATCTGATAAGTTTAGGTTTTAGAAAAATTACTTTTCATTATGAGGCATTTTATGAAATAAAGAAAAAAACGCGGGCATTTGCGCTAAATAATCTAATAAAGAGAATAAAAAATCAGAAGGTGAAAGTAGGAATTGCGATTAAGCCTGAAACTCCTCCAAGTCATATCGTAGAATATTTAAGCAGAATAGACGAAGTTTTATTTTTAGGAGTTAATCCAGGAAAACAAGGGCAGAAATTTAATGCGCGAGTTTTAGAAAAAGTTAATTTTTTAAAAAACTTCAAAGAAAATATAAAAATTGGTGTTGACGGGGGAGCAAACGAGAGCAATATTAAAGAAATTGTTGAAGCTGGAGTTGATAGAGTTTATGTAGGGAGTTTTCTATGGAAAGAGAAAAGCATTAAAGGAGTTATTAAGAAACTTAAAGAATTTTGAGTTTTAATTTTAGGATGTAGTTTTAATTTTTCTTATGCCTTTGGCCGAATATTCAACTGAACAATTAAAAGAAATTGCCAATCTTCTGCGGCGGGACGTTATTACCATGATTGCCAAAGCTGGTTCAGGACACCCGGCTGGCTCTTTAGGCATGGCTGATGTTTTTGCTGCGCTTTATTTCAAGGTTCTATCTCATAATCCGGAAATGTCTGATTGGACGGAAAGAGATCGAGTAATTTTATCTAATGGTCATATTTGTCCTGTTTTGTACGCTACTTTAGCGAGGGCGGGCTATTTTCCGCCCGAGGAATTAAATAACCTAAGACAACTTGGCAACAAACTTCAGGGTCATCCTTCTAAAAGAAATTTTTCATTAATGGAAGCATCTAGTGGTTCTTTAGGTCATGGACTTTCAGTGGCAGCAGGCATGAGCTTGGTAGCAAAAAAAGAGGGTAAACAATATATTATTTGGTGCGTGATGTCTGACGCTGAACATCAAGAAGGTTCAACGTGGGAAGCGGTTATGTTTAGCGCTAGAAATCAGCTTAATAACCTTAAGGTAATTGTTGATCGCAACAATATTCAATTAAGCGGAGATATAGACAATATCATGCCGATAAGTCCGCTTCAACAAAAATATGAATCTTTTGGCTGGCATGTTTTCGAAGTTGACGGTCATAATATTGAAGATCTGATTAAGGTACTACAAGAAGCCAATAATTATCAGGATGGTCCTTGTGTAGTCTTAGCAAAAACTATACCTGGGAAAGGAGTGAGTTTTATGGAAGGCAAATGGAGATGGCACGGAAAAGCTCCTAATGCAGGAGAAGCAAAAAGAGCGCTAGATGAACTTAATATTCAATTTCAAAACCTGAAAAACAAAAACACTATTTAAACCTTTAATCTTTTAATTATTTTTTACTAATTTAAATACTACAATTAATCCAATGGATGACACTGAAAAAAAACAATTAGAATCTCGTTCATTGCGCGATGGATTTGGCGAAGCAATTTTTAACTTAGCAAAATCTAATCGTAATGTTTTTGTCTTAAGCGCTGACCTGAGCCCTTCGCTAAGGATTGAAAGTGTTAGAAAAGAATTACCAGATCAATTTGTTGAATGTGGAGTAGCTGAACAAAATATGGTAGGAATAGCTGCGGGATTGGCAATTTCTGGCAAAATACCATTTGTGACCAGTTTTGCCGAATTTTTGATAGGCAGAACATGGGAGCAGATTAGAATTGATGTTTGTTATAATAATGCTAATGTAAAATTAATCGGTTCTCACGCAGGATTAGCTACTGGAGAGGATGGAGCAACCCATCAAATGTTGGAAGATTTAGCGTTAATGAGGGTATTGCCCAATATGACGGTAATTGTGCCCTGCGATGCTAATGAAGCCTATCAAGCGACAATCGCAGCGAGTAAAATTAATGGGCCGGTTTATATAAGATTAGCGCGTCCTGAAACACCCATTATTACTGATAAAAATACTCCTTTTGAAATTAGTAAGATTGATATTCTAAAACAAGGCAAAGACATTGTTATTTTTGCTACAGGACTTTCAGTTCACGAGACCTTATTAGCAGCCGAGGTATTAGAAAAAGAAGGAAAATCAATAGCTATTTTAAATGTTCATACAATAAAACCATTAGACAAAGAAACAATTATAAAATTTGTTAAAGATGCTAAATTAATAATTACCGTTGAAGACCATCAAATTATTGGTGGCCTGGGTTCGGCAATCGCTGAAGTTTTAGCAGATAATAATATTAATGTATCGTTGAGGCGATTAGGAGTAAATGATAGCTTTGGCGAGTCGGGAAAATATAAGGAGCTTTGGAAAAAACATGGAATAGACAAAGAAGGCATCATTAAAGCAATCAGAGATTAAGAATTAAATATAAATTAGAAATTTCGAGGATTAGCCTCGCCAAATTCTCATCTGGCTTAATATTGGTGAAGGAAGAACCTTTCGTGGAATTTATCCTTGAGTATGTGGAAGAGCTCAAGAACCTTGCCTATCGGTAGGCAGGATTGAGTTAAATCTCGAACTTCCGAATATTGAGACTTCTCCAAATTATAGTTTTTTAATGTGATTTGTGTAAAAAAATTATGGAACAACAAAATAAACCGCAGATATCACAAGTCAAAAAGTCTGTTCAAATTCCAAAAAATATATTAGTGATTGTTCTTACAACGATTGTCATGGCTTTGATTTTTGGCGGAGGCGTTTATGTATGGCAGAATTCTAAAATTGAGAAAATTAAATATGAGGACGCAAAAACGATTGAGGGATTACAGGAACAGGTCCAAAAACTTCAAGACCAAATAGACAAGCTGATGCCAGGCGGTGTTTCTACTTTACCTGGTGATGCTGAAGGACCAGGCGACACAGAAGACGAAACAGCGAATTGGAAAACTTATATTAATAAGAAGTATAGATTTGAGGTGAGACATCCACTAGACTGGAAAACAGAAATAATAACAGAAACATTAATTCCTTCTACTGTAAATCAAGAAGGATCTGAGCCATTCTGGGTTGCTTGGTCAAAGACAAAACCGATAGAGGAGGAAAATGACCCGATCGGATTTAAAGAATTTCAGATAACATTTTTTATTCACACTACTACTAATCCCGATAAGCCCTTCAATGAATTCATAGAAGATAATTGCGCTAAATGGGGAATAACAAAGGAATTGAAAGTAGATGATAGAGATGCAATAAGATGCGTTTCTCCAACTGGTCCAGCAGGCACCACTCGTATATGGTTAATTAAAGATGGCATAGGATGGGAATTTCTTATATCAGGTTTTTATAATGAAGAGCTGGGTGAAATCGCAGATCAAATTCTCTCTACTTTTAAATTCATTGATTAAAAACGGAACCTTGATAACCACAATACTTCAGAATTGCTCCCGAATATTTGAAAGTTATAAAATCACAAGAACAAGGAATCTCAAGATTTAGCCTCGCCAAATTCTCATTTGGCTTAATATTGGGGAAGTTCGACTTCCGAATATTGGGAAAGCATTCATTAATTTTTTTGTTTATGAAAGTTCAACTTTTTGATGATTCCCTGGGGAAATTTATTCAATCTTTAACTAGGTCTACTATTGCTAAAGTGTTACGGACTATCGATTTATTAGAAGAATTTGGTTCTAAACTGGGAATGCCACATAGTAAAAAAGCGGGAAAAGGCTTGTTTGAGTTACGTATTCGTGGCACTCAAGAAGTGAGAATATTTTATACTTTCTATCAAGATTCCGTTGTGCTTTTGCACGGATTTACCAAGAAAACTCGACAAATTCCCAAAAAAGAACTTAAAATAGCTTTAAAAAAATTAAAACTCTTGACTAGTGTATAACATATAAGTTATACTGGAGTTATATGAAAAACTATTCACAATTTAAAAATAAACTTCTTAAAGACAAAAAAATAAAAAAGGCCTATAATGAGCTAGGTCCAGAATTCGACTTTATCAGTATTTTTATTAAAAAAAGGATCGAAAAAGGGCTAAGCCAAGGAGAGCTAGCAAAGAGAGTTGGCACAAAGCAATCGGCTATTTCTCGCTTAGAATCAGGAAGATATAATCCAACCCTCAAAGTTCTCAAAAAAGTTGCCCATGTTCTGGGCGCAGAAATAAAAATTACCCTAGTATAAATAAACCACAAAAGATTATTTTCTATAAAAATTCCGAATATTAGCCTCGCCAAATCCTCATCTGGCTTAATATTGAGGAAGGAAGAACCTTTCACTTCGTTCAAGAATCTTAAGTTAATCCCCCGATTTCCCCAAGTTGGTTAGAGTAAATAAGGAATAAAAAAGTCATATGATTGATTATATGACTAGATATAATATTCTTAATGTGTGTAAAAAAACATGGAACAACAAAACGAACCGCAAATGCAACAGATTAATAAATCTGTTCAAGTTCCAAAAAACATATTAGCGATTGTTCTTATAATAATCATTACAGCTTTGGTTTTTGGCGGAGGTGTTTATGCGTGGCAAAATTCTAAAATTGAGAAAATTAAAGATGAGCGCAAAAAAAAAGTTGAAGAATTACAAAT
>CAYPPP010000031.1:0-9652 GCA_964412645.1 uncultured Candidatus Saccharibacteria bacterium | reverse complement strand
CGTATTCAAAGACAGTCATGTTGCGACCGACCTCTTCTAGTCCCCCCAAAACAATGACTTTTAATTTCTTATTGTTGTTGTATGTGTGTTTCATAAATTAGTAAGGATAATTTTCAATTTACAATTTACAATGACTTAATTTCTAATTAAGACAAAAGAATGTTTATAATAATAGAATATATAGATTGCTTCGCTTCTCTCGCAAAGACAATGGAACGCTCGCAAGGACAGAGAGAAGAGATTGCTCGGGACAGGACTTGAACCTGCACGCTCTTACGAGCCAGGCGTCTGAAGCCTGTGTGTATACCAATTCCACCACCCGAGCCCAGTAAAAATTACAAAATCAATGCTGGCGGTGGGAATCGAACCCACACAGTGTTACCACTATTGGATTTTAAGTCCAACGCGTATACCAGTTCCGCCACGCCAGCAGGAGAGATAAAATTTCTAATTTCTAAGTCTTCCATCAAGATTCTGGCAAAGCCAGGTTATTTATTTCTAAGCCTTCCGCCAAGGTCATTGAGCAAAGCGAAAGACCTTATTTCGAATGAACGAACTAATGAATTAATTCTAAATTCAAATTTTTTGAGGCCTGGATGAGAATTGAACTCATGTACAGGGTTTTGCAGACCCTTGCCTAACCACTCGGCCACCAGGCCAAAGAGACAAAATTTCGAAACTCTTCTCCCGGCAAGCCGGGGTCAGAATAATTGTTAAACAATATTGTTTTACGTTCTCTTTTTTAATAATTTATCAATTTCAGTAAATTTTATTCCTCCTTCGTCAGAAAGAAAACTGATTTTAGGAACCGGCCTCATACAAAGCTGTTTATTAATTATTTGCTGAAGTTTATAAATTTGATCATTCAATTTTTTAAAAACTTCTTCTCTTTTTTCTTCAGGCAAAACACTAATATAAATCTTTGCATGCTGAAAACTAGGCGAAGTTCTAACTTGAATAACGCTAACTAATGTTCCCATAGGCATTTCTATTTCTTTAATAAAAATCTTGGCAAATTCCCGCCTTAAAAGCTCGTTTACTTTTTGAATACGTAAAGATGACATTATTGCCTGTGATCAATTGCTATAAACAAATAAAATATCCTCTTTTTTCACTTCAGTATCTCCTTCGTAAAGTAATCCGCACTGTTCTCCTGCGCTAATTTGTCTTATTGATTTTCTGTCTTTTTCTATCTCTAAAATTTTGCCTTGTCCTAATACTTTCTTGCCACGATGAACCTCAACCAGAGAATTTTTCTTTAACTCTCCTTCTATGACTTCCCCTCCGATAATCATTTTATAAAGATTTTGTTTTTTATTATTAGCGGCATTGCGTTTTCCAAAAATTGCTAAAATCTTTAACTTAGCTTGAATTTCTTTTGTTTTCTTTTCAGCAGATATTTTGATTAAATCTACTAAACGATCATTTATATCGTAAATTATCTCACAAATAATTAAATTAAGGCCCATTCTTTCAATTGCGAATTTTATCGCGCTTTGAGCTTTAACCTTAAAACCAAGAATAATTGCTCTTGAAGACTGAGCAAATTTTAAGTCATATTCCGAGATGTCTCCAAGACTTTGATAAACAAGCAAAAAACTAACATCATTTTTTTGAGAAATATTTTCTAAAATTTTAACGATTGCTTCTTGCGAACCTAAAACATCGGTCTTGAGGATCAAACTAATTATTTGCGCTTCTTTAGACTTAGACTTATTAATTAATATTTTTTGGTTGGAATTACTCTTTTTTTGATTATAATGTTTTTTATTTAAATTTATTTGTTCTTTCTTGTCTTTTTCAAAAATTTCGCCTAATTTTGGAGGAAAATTAAATCCCAAAACATTTACCGGTTGGGAATAATGGGCAGTTTGAATATTCTTGTTTTGCCAATCTGTTATTTTTTTAACTTTAAATGTTTGATTTTGAGATATTAGCAGATTCCCTTTTGAAAACATCCCTTGTTTGACAAGGATTATTGCTCTTATACCACTTTGTGAACTTAAGCGCGTTTCTATAATAATACCTTTAAACTTTTTTTCTTGTTTTTTATCTGACGGCTTAATAGTAACGGCACTTAAAATAAGAATAGTTTCCAATAATTCATTTATTCCCTCGCCTGTTTTACTGGAAGTTTTAATAAGAGGAATATCTCCACCCCATGATTCTAAAACAACATTTTCCTTTTTTAGTTGTTGTTCTACATTGTTATACGCTTGATGCTCCGATACAAGATCTTTTTTATTTAAAACTACTATGTATGGCAAGCCGGCATCTTTAATAAGCTTTAATGATTCTTTTGTCTGAGGTTTAATGCCTTCGTTGGCGGCAATTACCAACAAAGCTATATCGGCTAATTTTGCTCCATGAGAACGCATTTGGATAAAAGCTTCATGTCCCGGTGTGTCAATAAAAGTAATCTTTTGAGATTGAAATTTAATTTCATATGCCCCAATGTGTTGAGTAATTTTTCCTATTTCTTTTTCAGCCACATTACTCTTGCGAATATGGTCTAAGATACTAGTTTTACCATGATCTACATGCCCTAAAACAACTACCACTGGCGGTTTTGGCAATAACAATGTGTTTTTCTTTTTTGAAGACATCTATCAAATAATAAAAAAACAAAATATACTCACCTTTATCCTATAGGTTTATTTGGCGAACTTCATCACGTGTATCTTGACATAGCTCATTAGCGACGCCAGATTATAAACCATGCTTTAGCGTAACGAACACGGAGGGTAGAGGATTTGAACCTCTGATCCCGTTTTGAGCGGGAAACCGCATTTCGAGTGCGGCGCATTTGACCACTCTGCCAACCCTCCACTGAGTATCAATAAAGGGCGTAGGTGTGCGCCCAGCAGGAATCGAACCTGCAACCACCAGCTTAAAAGGCTGTTGCTCTACCAATTGAGCTATGAGCGCATATATGTAAAACAAACTAAGCACATATTACTATGATTGCCTATCATAATCTAATTTCAAGGAAAAGTCAATTTCTAAATTCTTTCCTTCTAAGGACAGTTTTTCTTTTCTTTATATCCCGACAACAACGCTTCGGCAGAATTTAGAAACCAAATACGATTTTCATTTTTAATTCTCCTTGTTAGAGCACATTTAGAATGATAATAGAAAGAACCATTGATACTTGCTACGTAGTCACTCTTTATCTCACTTTTAATGAGATTTTTATTGCTAAAAAGGTTTTCTGAACAATTAATTTGTCTAATAATTAATGGTTTATTCCCCTTTTCCGCTGTTAGTGTGTATCCTAATCCAAAAAAAAGGAGGAAAAATAATGATATAAGGAAGATTAAATATAGGTTGTTTAAAAAATGAGACATGGAATATAAACTTAATTTATGCGCTTCAAGGGTCTTGCTTTTTTTGAAGTATTTACTATAATGAGTTTACTCGTTAATAAAAGTATGAGTTTACTCATTAACAAAAGTATTTGTTTTAATGAGTTTACTTAGCAATAAATTATTAGTTTTTTTTGTATATTTTATGGCACATCGCGGTGGCAAGAAAACTACTGGTATCAGTAGAAACACTCAACCAAAATATTTAGGCGTTAAGTTGTTTGCAGGCCAAAAAGCAAAAATTGGCTCTGTTATAATTCGCCAGCGCGGAACTAAATTTCGTCCCGGAAAAAACGTTGGACACGGAAAAGATGATACTCTTTTTGCTCTAAAAGACGGAAAAGTAGTTTTTCAAAAAAGAGGACTTATCTCTTTTAATGGCAAAAAGAAAAAAAAGAACATTGTGCATGTCTTATAAAAGACATGAAATATGAAATGTAAAACGTGAAACTTAACAGAGAAAAAACTACTAAAGGACATTATTTCAAGTTTTCGGTTTTAATTTTGCTTTAATAATCACCTTGATGGTGATTTTTTTATTAGACAAGATTAAACTAATCTTATGTTCACCAATGGTTTTTAAGGACTTGTCTATTAAAACTTTTACATTTTCATTTAATTCTATATTTTTTTGCTCTTTGAGCGCTTTTTTTATTTTTTCTTCGTTAATAGATCCAAAAAGTTTGCCCTCTTTGTTTGTTTTTGCCTCTAGTATTATTGCTGAATTTTTAAATTGTCCTGCTAATTTTTCGAAATTATCTTTAGCAATTATACTTATTTTCTTTTCCTGAGTTGCTAATTTTTTTACACGAACTATAGAATTTTCTGTAGCAATTATTGCCATTTTATTCGGTATAAGAAAATTCCTTGCATAGCCAGCGTTCACTTGTTTAATATCAAATTTAGACCCTAATTTTGGTACATTTTTAATAAGAATGATTTTCATTAAATAATTGATTATTCACTATTTAAACTTTCTATCGCTTTTTGAAGTTGAGAATCTTTGCCTTGCTTAAAAGCATCTATATCTAAATCAACTTCCATATCAGGCTTCAATCCTGATTTACTTATGGATAATCCACTTGGCGTTATCCAATCAGCTATTGTAATTTTCAAAGACGCGCCTTTTTTAAGAGGTTCCATTTGCTGAACAGTACCTTTTCCAAAGCTATCTTTGCCAATAAGTTTTGTTCCTAAATGATCTCTCAACGCTCCTGCCAAAATTTCAGAAGCAGAAGCCGAGCCTTCGTCAATTAATATTGCCGTGGGCCACTCTCCGAAAACTGCCTTACCCTTGCTTCTATATAATTTACCCTCTCCATTCCCCTCGTCTTCTCTAACAACAAGCTCGCCATCAGTAAGAAACCAACCAGCTATTTCAACTGCTGATTCAAGATATCCTCCCGGGTTACCCCTAAGGTCCAAAATTATTTTGTTGGCAGAAGATTGTAAAATTTCTTGGGCTACTTGACTAAATCTATCTGGAGAATTCTCAGTAAAACTAAAAAACTGAATATAAGCAATATCGCCATTTCCCTCCAACGACCATTTGATAATAGGAATCTTAATAATTCCACGCTTAATGGCAATTTTGCGTTGTTCGTTGCTATTTCCCCTTAAAATAGTGAGGGTTACCGTTGTTCCTCTTGGTCCACGAATAAGAGTTATTGCTTTTTCAATACTTAGGTCAGGCGTAATTTCATCATCTATCTTGATAATTTTGTCACCGCTCATTAGTCCTGCTTTCTTGGCAGGCGTACCCTCAAGCGGAGCAACAACAGTTAAAATACCTTCTTTTATGCCAATCTCCGCCCCGATACCCTCAAAAGAACCGCTAATATCTTCAAGAAACTTTTTACTGGATTCGGGTGCCATAAACTCGCTATAGGGATCATCTAACGATCTTATTAGCCCCTTAGCAGCGCCGTATACAAGGTTTTGATCATTAAGGTCCTCTCTTCCTTTATATTTAGTTTTAACAATTTTTAAAACATCCCACAGAATTGAAAGATCAGCATTAAAATTAATGTTGCGAAGAATAAGGTCGGGCGGTAACAGAGCGTTAATTTGACGAGCACTGCCCCACAGAAAACCTCCGCTAAAAAAAACAGCTAAAAGCAGAATGAGGCCTATATATTTTGTTGTAAAGTTTTTTGTTTTCACAAAATAGTAAAAATTAAAATATTAATTTTTGACGGAAGAGTAAAATTAATTAGCTAAAATCTGGCATCTTTTTTGAATTTCGCTAAAATTTCCTGCTTTAGGAAGCAAAATGTACTGATTGTTAAGATACCTTGAATAAAGCAAACCATCGGGTCCGTTATCAAAAACAACGCTTTGGAGATCCTTCAGGTTTGCAGAATTATTTTTTAGATAAGAGATTATCTCTTTTATTTCATTTATTCCCATATCAGTTCTTACATTATTTCCTAAAATATCTAATATTTCAAAAATATTTAGCGGATTGGCGGCAAAACCTAAGGAAAAAACTTTTTGTTTAATAGCAAGAAGTACTTCTTGTTGCCGGCGCGCTCTATCAAAATCACTTGAAGAAAACCGAGAACGAACATAAAACAAAGCCTTTTTGCCATCTAGGGAATTGTCTCCTTTCGGCAGAAAAAAGTCACGACAGTTATTTCCATCTTCATCGCACCACCACTGTTTGCCTTCAATAAAATCTTCTTTTAAATAAACATCTATACCGCCTATTGCGTTAATAATTTCTTCAAAAGCCTCAAAGTTAACGACCGCTACATTGTCCACATAAAGACCGGTTATTCGAGAAACTGTATCTTTAATGTACTTAAGGCCTAGGCCGACTCCCCCTTTTTCATAGCCTGAGGCATAAACCGCATTAATTTTATCTCGTTTACGAGAATCCGGCAAAGGAATATATAGATCCCTAGGCAAAGAAATTAAAGCCGTTTTATTGGTGGATTGATTAATATTAACCAACATTATAGTATCAGTTAAAAGTCCTCCAAAAGGTTTTCCCTCGCCTCTTTGTCCTAAAAGAAGAAAATTGAATTCATTGTTGGTTTTTTCCGGCAAATCATCTAATTCGGGTAAAAGATAAATGAGTTCTTTGTTCTTGTCCTTAATATCAGTAGTAATTTTACTTAAGGTAAAGCTAGTTTTTAAAAAAATAAAAGCGAAGAAAAATATAAAGATTAAAAATATAAAACTGCCTGAATTTAAAAGAATTTTTTTCATTGAGCTTGAATTAATTAATATACCTCGTCTATTCGTACGCCTGGGTAATAATATTGTAAAATATCAAAATAACTTTTTCCTTGCGAAGCAAAGGTTGTTGCCCCAGCAATGCTCATGCCAATCCCATGATCTCCTTTGTCACGACAATTATCTTGATGAAGCGTGCCTCGCGGATCTTTTATGTCCCCCCATAGATAAGGAAACTTTTTGTAAAAACTCCCCCACAAAATACGCGCATCGCGAGAAATACCGCAAGTATCTAAAGAATAAACAACACATGCAGGAGTGCCCTTGTATATAAGCGCTTCGCCTTTTGTATCCTCGAGAGCCTCAATTGATTGAGAAAGTTCAAAATTATAACCGCCATACTTCAAATTTCCCTCTTCTTTCATTAGATGAAAAGATTTGTTCTTATAACGCCCCTTTGTATTAATATAGTACCAGGCATAACTCCTATTGGCAACAGCAAGGGCTTTACGAAGTTCCGGCAACATTTCGTCACTACCTTTAAAATAAACTCCGTAAAGATAGTCTTTCAAAAATAATTCATTAATAAGCCAATATTCGTCGGGTTTGTTGTTTGATTTTTCCTTTATTATCTCTATAGCGCCCCGATATCGCGCTAAAGCCTTTTTCGCCGTCTCACTACCTTGTGCGCTATTAATACTAAAAATAACATTTCCTTTTCTTGAACTAAATCTAATTTTATTATTAATGTCCTTTACTTTCACTATATAAGAACTCCCGGCTTCTTTTTCAATTATTGGCTTACCAAATTGACTGATATTATAGTCCTCGCTTGCGCTGATTGTAAGCTGGCTATCACTCTCAAGTTTGTCTAGTCCTATTCTAATCGGGAAAAAGGAAGAGCTCTCCGGTTCACCGGGGTATGATTGACAGGAGATTTGAAAATTATTATCCCCTTTTCCAATTTCTAAATAGTCGGTGGTGATTGAACTGACTAATTTATCAAATTGTATTATGTCCTCTTTTCCCTCTAGGTTGATACCCAAAGGATATTTCACTAGTTCCTCGTGCGGTATATTAATAAGACTGACTTTTTCTTTTTCAAGGATAGTTATAAGAGCCCTATTCTTTATTAAATGACGCCTGCCATTTTTAATAAGATATATTTTATTATTGTCAGGCGAAGTTAAAAGAACGTTGTCAGGATAAGTTAAAGGTAATCCACGAGAATAAAACTGCAAATCTTTATTGGGTAATAAAACAACATCATCCCAATCAAAGTTATAAGCATTAAAAATTGATCTTCTCCTAATTGGCCTCAGCATTCTTGAAGTAACAAGATAAACTGTCTTGCCAATAGCTTTAACGAGACTTCCTGTTGGAAATAATATTGGTTCTTTCTCTGGCAACATTTCTTTCTCGCGAATACTAATAATCAGGATGTTTTCCCATTGAAAGCCAAGTTTTTTAAAAAGCTCTAAAGAACTCACGTGAGAAAGAGCGCCTCCTTCGTTTACTAAATAAATTTTATCATCGTTTAGGACCTTGACTAAAGTTCTAGGAGAGTAAGATAATGGCTGTCCGATTGTATAATCTTTAATGGTGTGAAAATCAACTTCCTTTATTTTTGAGTTTTTAAAGCCCCGTGCTTGAAAGATTTGACGAGAGAGAATCTCGCGCAAAACGCCACTTTTAACTAAATAAATATTGTCTCTATCGTACAATTTTATTAAATCATTATCGTCAATTTTAAAGATTTGTTCTTTAGGAAAATATTTTAGTTGATTATTGTCAATAGTAATGACTCTAGCGCCAATTTTTAGTCCTTCTTTTCTATATCCTTTTTGAATTTTCCAGACATTCGCTGAATCGCCTTTATATAAATATTCAGCAAAATATTTTGTTAGTTTGGTAGAATTTTCTCTTAAGTTCCTCACGTTCAAATGATAATTCGTATATGAACCAAGGCTTTGATAATAAACAAGAGCGGGTCCGCGAGAAATAGGAATAATATTACCGTTATTAAAATCGCAAGAATGACTCCTGTCTAAATTTGTTTGAGAATCATACTGCCAGACAAAATTATCTTTTTTCAATGTACTAATATCTAAGCTATTGCCCATTGAAAGCCAGGCAATAAGCCGTTCTAGGCTTTGGTTTATTTCTTGAGAAGGTCCTTCTGTTTCTAAATTTGCTAACAAGAGAATTCCTATTGATCCAACATTATAGTCTTGACAATTATTCTCGTCGTAATAATGATCGCCAACTATTGTGTTGCCCCCGTAACGGCCTTCAAAGATTTTGCCATCCCAGCCAATAATAAAATTATATCCTATGTCTTGATATTTCTTATTAAGAACATGGTAACGATAAATATTCTGAATAAGGGCAATAGAGTTTTGCTTGTACGAATTACAATTTGCATTTCTTGAACCATTGGGAAGATAAACCTGACAAGAAGTATCATGAATGATAATTCTAGAAATGGGATAATTGCTTGGCCTTTTTTTACTAGCCGTTTCCGGAGAAACAAAGTTAATTTTAAGAATATTTTTAAGTTGAGCGTTATTTTCCCAAGATGAACGACTTAAAATCACCGGAACTTCTGTTCCCTTGTAAGCATTGAGTTCACTTGCTAATAATTCTTTGCTCTCAGATAATCCAAAAAATAAGATCGCGCCTAAACAAAAAATATAAAGAATATATCGCTTTTTGAGGATTAATAGCATAATTTACTTAATATTTTAACATAATTATTTAAAAAAAAATATGGATAAAAAAAATAAATTGAAGATAATTTTTAATTAAACCAATAATTTATTAATCTCATAGATATTACCAGCACCCATAATTAACAAAATAACCTCGTTATCAATATTGTTTTTAATATAATTGATTATTTCGTTAAAATCGGCAACATATGTAATTGTTTTTTCTTTAAAATTATTTTTTTGCCAATGTTTTTGGATAGCCTTAGCTAAATCTTTACTGCTAATCTTTATCTTAATATTTTCTCTTCCCTTCACCTCATAAATATCAGTTAATATTAAACGATCTAGTTCGTCAAAACACTTGGTGAACTCATTAAACAAATAATGAGTTCTTTG
>CAYPPP010000030.1:0-9801 GCA_964412645.1 uncultured Candidatus Saccharibacteria bacterium | reverse complement strand
TTTACTATGAGATTAAAATTAAAAAAAGTTAGCAAACTTATCCTAAAAAGGAGTTATTTACAATATTTAGCTGTCTTTTTTTTATTTTTTACGATTTTTTTATTTATTCAATTTTCTTCGCCTAATTTAGCCGGCACTGATGCTTATTATCACATTAAACATGCTTATCTTATAAGAACGGAAGGTTTTTCGGCGGTGACAAATTTTCCCTGGATAAGCTATAGCATTATCAATAAATATCCGACGGATTTTTGTTTTTTTTATCATATCTTACTCATTCCCTTTACTTATTTGGGTTTAATTACAGGGCTTAAGGTCGCTGGCGCTCTTTTTTCTTCTTTAATCTTTGTTGTCTTCTTTTTTGTTCTTCGCCAACTTAAAATCAAATACGCTTTTTTATGGACATTAATTTTATTTGGCTTTTCAATTTCTTTCGCTTTTAGGTTAATTCTTGCAAGAGACTTTATCTTGTCAATTTCTCTTTTCCTCTTAGGCCTTGTTTTCCTTCTGAAGAATAATAAAATCGGGATTTTTGTCGTTAGCTTTTTCTATGCCTTAACTTATGTCGGTTGTCCTTTATATTTAGCAATTATTTTGCTCTACGCAATAATTGTTTGGATTTTTAGAAGAAAGCTTGATTTAAGAAATTTTGCGATTTCTTTTTCGGGTATGGCACTTGCTTTTTTAATCCGTCCGGATTTTCCTAATAATTTAAGAATCCTTTTTTATCAAGACATAATGCCGTTTTTTAATATGTTTAAGGGTCTAAAACTGCCCGTAGGAGCAGAGCTTTCTTCCGGTTATTCCTTAAACCAGATAGATCTTATGAGGGGAGTTTCTTATTTATTACCAGCCTTCTTTTTCGTTTTTCTGACTTCTCAAAAAGAAAGAAAAAAACCTTTG
The DNA here is from genome assembly GCA_964412645.1 of uncultured Candidatus Saccharibacteria bacterium. GTDB lineage: Bacteria > Patescibacteriota > Minisyncoccia > JBAYJV01 > JBAYJV01 > CAYNNF01. The sequence goes on along the minus strand of CAYPPP010000030.1, from coordinate 8,898 downwards.
TTTATAAAAAGCTTTTTTCTTTTTTCTCTCTTTTTCATTCTTCTTTTAATGACTTTTGTTTCGGGTCGTTTTATTGAATATTTAGCGCCCTTATCTTTGCTCTTAATGATTTTCCTTTTTGAAAATTACTTAAAACCATTAATTCTCAAAACAAGTGAATCTTTGAAGAAAAAAAAGAAAGAATTATTCAAAACTCTTAAAATCTTAGTGATTGTTCTAATTTTATCAGCAATTATTGTGCCTGGTTTTTTCAATCTCAAAAATTCTCTATCTAATATAAAAGACGGAATTCCGCTCGGCGCCTATAAAGAAGCAGCGCTTTTTTTGAAAGAAAACACTCAAAAAGGGGAAGTGATTTTTAATATTAATTGGGCTAATTTTCCACTCTTGTTTTTTTACAATGACTATAATAGCTATGTAATAGGAATGGATCCTAACTTTTTGTATTTATATGATAAAGAGCTTTATTGGCAATGGTTTAGTATTGGTTGGCAGGGGTTTGCCTGTCAAGATAAAGAAAGTTGCTTTAAGAGATCATATTGCGCTATAGACGATGATAAAAAAATTGCTTATGCTATTAAAAATAACTTTAAGAGCCACTATATTATCATAAACGCCAAGAACTACTTTTCTTCGGATAATGTGCTTTTTCAGCATATTGATGTAATTTTAGAAGGGTCGGCTTGTTTCAAAAAGGTATTTAAGGAAAAAGAACAGCCGACAATTAAAGTTTTTAAAGTATTATAATTTTTGTGACGATAAATAAGAAAAACCGACCTTGTATTGAGGTCAGTTTTTGTATAAGATTCTTCCCTACGTCAGACGCGATTTAGAATAATAAACGTGCAGGCACTGTTTAATTAAATCCAATCTTTGCCTATAAAAGCCCTGATTGATAAAATAATGACAAAGGTTCCTAAAATAATTGCTGCAGCAACAAGAGTCCAGAGCAGTCTTTTTTTAGCTTCCTGTATTTTTGTTGGATTTCCTTGAGCGGTGAAAAATCCCACCCCTGCCCAAATAATAAAAACAACAAGCGAAATCACCCCAATTATCAGGAACATATTTCTGATAAGACCTATAACATTGACAACATCTTGAGGTGTCCATGCTTCATTAGGAAAAGCGTTTGGTTGAGCCAAAACAAAAAAAGGAAAGAATAAGATTATCCCTAAAAATAGGAAAATAAAGATAGTTTTCAACTGTATTATTTTTTTCATCTTCATTATAATCAAAACCAACATCGGGCATTGGGCACTAGAAACAGATGCCCGATGTTAGCTAATCTTTTAAATATAATTCCTTTTAATCACTTGTCTCTCTATTACAACAAACTTCTAGCATCAAGAATACCCTTAATGGTGGCAAGAATAGCAAAGGCACCAATGACAACTGCGGCGCCAATGATTGCTGCGACAATTCTGCTTTTTGCGGTTGCGATTTTTGTTGCGTCGCCTCCCGCGGTCATGTAAGTAATTCCACCCCAAATAAGGAAAATGAGGACAATAATTATGCCGACAATTAGAACAAAATTTCTAATTTCACCAATAATCTTAACTATATTATGAAGAGTATATGCCTGACCAGCGGTATAGGCCTGGGGAACATCGTTCCAAGCTTCAATATCGGGGTATTGATCAGGAAATTGAAGGCCACTTCCCAAAGCAATAGGAGCAAGAACGGTCGCACCCAATAAAACACCAAGAATTGCCAAAGAAACTATTGATGACTTTGGCAAGAAAGTTTTAGCAACTGAAAAAAAATGTTTCACTTATTTCACCCCCTTCCAATTATAAAGAAAACCTTTAAATTTAATTTAAAACTCATACTAAATTGTACAAAAAACAAAGCATAATTGCAATTGTGGATAAATCAAATTGCCTCTCTAATGGTTGCTACAATAGCATATGCTCCAATTACCAGCGCTAAGCCGATCACTGCCCACTTAAAGGTTTTTTTAGCGTTGGTAATTTTGGTTTCGTTACCTCGAGCTAATAAAAATTGAATTCCCGTCCAAATTACTGCTACCACCGAGAGAGGCATCGCAATCGTGAAAAGAAAAGATGCGACTGCATTTATAAAATCACTAGGATATTGGTAGGGTGTTAAATTCTGAACATGCCAGACGGGGATATTAGGTGCATTACCAGCATATGTTTTTTTTATTAAAGACCAGCCCTTGGTTTTAAAGAATTCAACGATCGTAGCCGAGATAACTCTCATGCCAACAATAATTGCAATTCCGACAATTGTCCACAAAATTGTTTTTTTGGCGCTTCCGATTTTTTGCTCATTGCCTTGAGCCATAAAAAGCTTAAGCCCGGCGTTGATAAGAAAAATTACTGAAATTGGAATTGCAATAATCATCATAAAATTTAAAATATTATCAATGATTTCCTGAATCGTTTGAGCGTTAGCAGGATCTTGCATCACAATATTCATGGCATTTGCAGTAAAAATATGCTGGCTAAAAATTATGCCCCCAAATAAAATCGCGCATATTAGAAAGATTTTTTTTTGCTTTTTAGATATAATTAATCGCATTGAATTATAAAACTGCCTGATTGAAGATTGAATTCAGTAACAGCACCCGGAGCAAAGGTAACTAGAATAGAAGAAATAACAATGAAAGAAAGCATAATCAAGATTAAACCAATAATGACGTTTTTGACAATCTTTTTAGATAAATCAAGGTTTTTTACACTTGATCCGGAAATAAGCATTAGCATACCTCCCAGAACAATCATCAGTCCTCCGATAATAAAAGCAGTGTTTCTTATAAAAGTGACAATTCTATTAGCGGTATCAAAAAGGTGGCAAAGCGTGCAAGCAGGTTGGCCTTCATTACCGCATTGGACGAAGGGGAAAAGACCAGAAGTACCGCCAGGAACATTTCCTGGCACATTGCCAGGAAGGGGAGCTGCAGGAACATCAACTCGAAGAGAAATAGCTTTATCAGAAAATTGATCCATAGGGTCGTCAGTATCTACTGCTACAACGCTATACCAATAAGAAGTGCTTGACATGACAGAGTTGTCACTAAAGGAAGTTCCGCCGACGTTTCCTACAATAGGTGTCCACGAAGGATTTGGGACCATAGCAGGCGAATCCGTTGTGCGAAATAACATATAGTGTTCTGCTCCAGGAACACTTGTCCAGCTTATATTTACTGGCAAAGTATTAGTTCCGCTGATTGAATCGGGAGCATTAGGTTTAGCATAGGCGTTATGAAAAAATAAAAGAGGCAATAATAATAAAGTGATTAATGTAGCAGAAAAAAATATTTTTTTCATAAAAATTTTATCGGTCAAAAAGATTAATTGGGTCAGGCGGTTTCAACGGTCCCGGAGGCGGAGGCGGGGGACTCATAATTAAGCTTATTTCTCTGGCTGCCGTATTAACCGCTCCAGACGCTGAAGCTCTGCTATAATTTACTTTTTCAATCATCTCCAGAAAGATTTTTTCAACTGCGTTATTATCAATTTGATACCAGCTTTGGGCTGTAATGCCCTGACGGGCAAAGGCATCAAGTTCAGGCATTTCTCTTTCCTGATAGCTCACCATATCAAGTCGGGCAGTGGGACGGTGAGTTCTCCAAAGATAAAGCCATACATTTTCAGCTGAGGAGGCAAAGCGGATAAAATCCCATGCTTCTTTTTTATGTCCTGACAAAACAGAAACGGTCGGCGCCCAATAGTTCGCGTAGTTTACCGGCGTCGGACTTTCTTTAATTTGAGGCACGGGCACTACTTTAAATTTAAGATTAGGATTCTTCTTTTTTACGGTATCAATTAAATGAGAATAACCAATCATCATAGCGACATCGCCTTCGGCAAAATCGTCAATTGAGTAATCTCGTTTAATATTCCAGGTATAAACCTTTTTACGGGGATTAGCGAAGTCTGTGTAAAAACTAAGCGATCTTTCTCCTGGGTTATAAGATATACCATTAACAACTGCGCTTCTGTTAAAAATAGCAGCTTTTAAATTATCAGATACCATTTTTGCGCCCGATTGCAACATAATTAAAGATAAAATATCTGATGCTCTATTAATGTTATTTGAAGTTCCTAGGGCGATGCCTGCCCGTTCAATATTTCCCCATTCATCTTTTTTAGCCACATAATTAACAGTTTTAATAAGCTCGTCCCATGTCTTGGGAGGCGTTAAAATCCATTTTTCATCGGGATTATTACGGTACATCTCTTCAAAAATGTTTTCATTATAGTAAAGCGCTAAGGTATCAACAAAAAGGGGCATAGCGTAAATTTTATCTCCTCTAACAAAATCCTGCTTTGCTACCGGCATAAAGGTTCTTTGGTAGTCCTGCGCGGTTAAAGGATTTTTTTTATCGTAAGGAAGAGGATAAACATTAGATTGGTATTTAGGCAGCCAGGTATTGTGGATCAAAAAAATATCAGGACCTTTTCCCAATGCCCAAGCTTCAAGAAGCGCTCTTTCATATTCTTCGTAAGGGAACTTTTTGTAGTTAATTTCTATCCAGGGATAACTCTGTTTAAATTTACCAATCAGGGGAGCGTATTGATCAGAATCATCAAAGGCGCCCCATATTTCTAGAGTTATTTTTTTTGGAGTGCGGGGAATCCACCATATAACAAGTCCGCCTATTAAAACAAAAGCAAGAATACCTGCCACAATAAAAAATTTAAGGCGAGAAGGAGACATAAGTTTCAGAAATCAAAATTCAAAGATCAAAAATCAAACAAATTCACACTCTTCCGTCAAGGTTCTTGAGCGAAGCGAAAGGTTCTTCAAACCCAGATAATCGCTATTCAGTCTTTTGGTAAATCAATCCATAGTGATAATCATCAGGTTGAAATTCTTGGTGAAATTTTAACCTCTTTTTTTCTAAAATCTGTTTTAAGTTTTCTGGTTCAATTCTCCATCCTTGGTCAGTCTTAAAATAGCTATCTGGTAGCCAATCAATAATCACGATATATCCATTAGCTTTGGTAATGCGGATTGCTTCGTCAACAATGGCTTCTTTCTGTTGAGATTGAAATAAAACATTAGCCATAAAAACCGCATCTTGAGAATTGTTTGATAAATTTGAACCATTTTCTTTTTCTAAATTAGCGTGAATAGTTTTTAAATTAAAATGTCCTGCAGCTTTAGCTCGACTTGAGATTACTTTAAGAACATTTTCCAAAACATCAATAGCATTGACAATGCCTTCTTTCCCCACTAATGTCGCCAGGGGTAAAGAAAAATAGCCAGCGCCACAGCCAAAATCAGCCACAACAAAACCTGGTTCAATAATTTTTAGACCCTTGAGAAGTTTTTCAGGATTTAAAAATCCGCCTGTACCAAACATAATTTTATATTTAAAATCTTATTTTAATTAAAATGTTATAAAATCAGCTACGCCGTCATCTTTCTTAAGCTTCATAATTTTTACCCCTTGTGTGTTTCTATTTAGAGTAGGAATATTTTTTAATGTTACGCGGATAAGTTTTCCGTGAGTTGAAATAACAATCAAACTTTCTTCTTCTCCCAGGACAATAGCTCCTGCTAAAGGTCCAGTTTTTTTGTTAATATGCATGGCTTTCGTGCCAAAACCGCCTCGTTTTTGCGCGCGAAACTTTTTAAGAACAGTTTTCTTACCTAAACCGTTTTCGCTAAGGACTAAGAGCATTTTTTGTTCTTTTTTCCCGATAATAGCCATAGTCTTTACGATGTCTTCGTTTTTGAGGCGAATTCCATGCACGCCGGCAGAATTACGACCCATGGAGCGTATTTCTTTTGCAAGGAACTTAATTGATTGGCCATTTCTTGTAACCAAGAGAACGTTATCTTCTTCTTGAGCAAGACCAGCCCAACCCAGAACATCTTGTGGTTTTAAGTAAATTGCTCTAATCCCGGAACGCCTGATGTTTACAAAATTTTTAATAGGCGTTTTCTTGATTATACCATTTTGTGTTGCCATCACAATGTGGAAATGTTTTTTATTTTGAAAAATTTCTTTTTTTAGAACTAAAACAGCCGTCACTTTATCTTGCGTTCCTAATTCCATAAGGTTGACAATCGGCTTTCCTCTTGATGTGCGACCACTTTCTGGCACCTCATAAACTCGAAGAGACAAAACTTTTCCCTTATTAGTGAAGAAAAGCAGCCTATCGGTTGTTGATGCAAAGAGAAAATGTTTTACCGGATCTTCTTCTTTAATCGTGATAGCAGACACGCCTAATCCTGCCCGGTGTTGCTGTTTGTATGTTTCAATAGGAGATCTTTTAATGTAGCCATTTTTGGTGATAACGATAACTATATCGCGGTCTTGAACCAATTCTTCTTCTCCTGCCATCCTAAGAGGACGAGAAAAAACTTTTGTTCTTCTTTCATCGCCGTATTTATTTTTGATTGTTGAGAGTTCTTCTTTTAAAGTTTTTTTCATTTCTTGGGGGCTTGAAATCAGCGCTCTTAATTTTCCAATTAATTGTTTTTTTTCTTGAAGCTCATTTTCTATTTTTTTTGTTTCAAGTCCCGAAAGAGCTTGAAGTCGCATTTTTAATATTGCTTCCGCCTGCCTTAAACTAAATTCAAACTTTTTTATTAAATTTTTTCTAGCTAACTCTTTATTTTTTGACGCCTTGATAATAGCTATTACCGCTTCAATATTTTTAATGGCCTTGCTGAATCCCTCTAAAAGATGAGCTCTTGCTTCTGCCTCTCTTAATTCAAATTCTGAGCGTTTTTTAATAACAATAAGGCGATGTTCAATAAACTTTTCTAAAATTTCTTTAAGAGATAAAACTTGAGGCTGTATCCCATCTACCAAAGCTAAAAGATTAAGATGATAGCTTTTTTGAAGATCGGTTAATTTATAAAGTTTATTTAATATTTTTTTGGGCTGGAAATTCTTTTTTAATTCAATAACAATTCTCACGCCTTCGCGATTTGATTCATCTCGAATGCTTCTAATGCCAACAAGTTTTTTAGCTCTTACAAGGTTTGCCATTTTTTCAACCAATTGGGCCTTGTTTGTTTGCCATGTGATTTCAGAAACGACGATGCTATAACCATTGTGTTTATTTTCTTCAATCTCTACTTTGGCACGACAAATGAAAGAACCGCGTCCTTGAGTGTAGGCCTCAACAATCGCTTTTTTATCATAAATGCTTCCGCCCGTAGGAAAATCTGGTCCAGGGATAAATTCTGAAATTTCTTGAGAAGCTATCTTGGGATTTTCAAGAACAGCAATGGTGGCAGTAATTACTTCAGAAAGATTATGAGGAGGAATATTCGTTGCCATACCAACTGCGATGCCGACTGATCCCGTGAGAAGCAAATTAGGAAATTTTGCTGGCAGAACGCTTGGTTCTTTGCGGCTATTATCATAATTTGGTACCCATTTGACGGTTTCTTTATCGATTTCTTCTAATAAATGGGTAGTAATTTTTTCTAATTTAGCTTCGGTGTAACGCATTGCAGCCTGTTTATCGCCATCAAGAGATCCAAAGTTTCCTTGGCCTCTAATTAATGGATATCGCAAAGAAAATTCCTGAGCCATTCTTGCCAAGGCGTCATAGACAGCAGTATCACTATGAGGATGGTATTTTCCCAAAACTTCACCGACGACCATAGCGCTTTTTCTAAATCTGGAGTCACTAGTAAGGCCTAGTCGATACATAGCGTAAAGAATGCGCCTATGAACCGGTTTTAGACCATCTCTTACATCTGGCAATGCTCTTGAGACAATAACACTCATTGCATAATCTAAGTAAGAATGTTGCATTTCTTGAACAATTGGTTGGATTGTAATATTTTCTTTAGACATAAATTAAGAAAAGTAGGGAATTAAAAAAATAAAAGGAATAAAAAATGATAATACTTTATATCATTTTATACTAATCAGTTTTTGGTAAAATTAAAGGAGAATTAGGAATTGTTTCTTTTGGCAAATATTCTTGCAGTTCAGGTGGAATTTCTTTTGGTTCGTTCTTACCGGCAAAAAAATCACCCATAGTATTACTTAAACTATCCTTTAAGTAAAGAAAATCTCCCTTAGTTTCACTAAAAAAATCTGAAATTTTACTCAGGCGGCCTTCTTGAGTGGAACTAACATGTTCTGAAGAATTTGGAGCAAAAGAAACCCATCCTTGGCTTGACACTGAAGCTAGCCAAACAACAACAATAACAATCATAATTACAATTGTGGAAATCCAGACGATTGAGGCTCTAGTTGATTCGGGTTTTTTGCGCAGTTTTTCAATAAAGTCAGTTATCATTTAAATTTTGGCATTTAGACCTGGCTAATAAAATATATTTTCTAGATGTTTAAGTTTAAATTTTTTGCTTGGAAAATCAATTTTAATTATGATAGCATCAATTTGCCACAAGCAATCTAGCGCTAAACGCTTTTTGCTGAGATATACCTGGATAATTCTTATAAGAGATCTTTTTTTGCGATAGTTAATTTTATTTTCTGCTAAATACGGCGTGGATTGAGCTGTAATAGTTTTAACCTCAACGAAGATAAGATAATCATCTTTTTTTGCGATAATATCAATTTCTCCCCAGGGCAATTGTTGAAAGTTCCTTTGCAAAACTTGATAACTGTTCTTTTTTAAATATTTTACTGCCAAGTTTTCTCCTATTTTACCGATTTTTTCTTTTTCAGTCATTTTCTAAATTATAGCATAAATAAAGTCTTTGCCAAGTGGATATTGTTGACGATAGGGGCTTGTTCTGTTATTATGACTCTAGTGTGTCTTGCCGGGGTGTAGCCCAGTTGGCCTAAGGCGCGGCGTTTGGGACGCCGAGATCGCCGGTTCGAATCCGGCCACCCCGAGAAAATTACAAAACAATATTAAAAAAAGACATATGCGGGTATAGTATAGTGGTTATTATGTTAGGTTTCCAACCTGAAGACACGGGTTC
>CAYPPP010000029.1:0-9908 GCA_964412645.1 uncultured Candidatus Saccharibacteria bacterium | reverse complement strand
CCTATATTTCCTCCTGTTGCTATAACCTCTTGAGCAATCGCATCTCCTCCAAGTATCAGTGCCATAACCATTGTCACGAGCAAGCCCCATAAAAAGACCCTTATGATTAAACGGTTTGGCTCAGGATGAACATCCTTTCTTAAATAAAACAAAAGCCAAATTAAGCTGGGAAGAAGGGCTAAGGGTAAAATCAATAAAGAAAACATAAACTAAAATATTAAAATTCAGCCGACCGTAGGCCAATTCTCTATCATAAGAGATTCTTTTTTATCTTTAATTGGCAGTCTTTGGTAAATTTCTTCTGTTATAAAAGGAATAAATGGATGAAGTAGCTTTAGGGACGCTAAGAGTACATGAAAAAGCACATTTTGAGTTCGCTCTTTATTCTTAGTTTCCACTTCTTCTTTTAAATATATTTTGATTTTCTCTAAATAAACATCGCAGAAATCATGCCAAAAAAATTCATATAAGGTTTCTGCTGCCTTATCAAAACGAAATTTATCTAAATAATTATTTGTTAATCTTATTATTTTTTTTAGGTTGTTCAAAATGATTTTATCCTCACTCGTTAAATTCGTTTGTGTTGATTCATCAAATTTATCCGCGCTAATCTGGATTGACTTATTCATTAGAATAAATCTCGTTGCATTCCACAGTTTATTACAAAACTTCTGCCCCATAATGATATTATCTTTGTTAAAATGAATTGCCTGATTATTACCAGTCATCCATAGAAGTCCAAAACGAGTTGCGTCGGCTCCATATTCTTGGATTAAATCAAGAGGATCAATGCCCGTACCCAAGGATTTTGACATTCTTTTACCTTTTTTAGTAAGAACGGTGGGGTGGATATAAATAGTTTTAAAGGGCGCGCGTTCCATAAATTCCATGCCCGAAAAAATCATTCTAACATGCCAAAGATGAAGGATTTCGGGGGCACTGCTAATAATATCTCCAGGATAAAATTCCGAAAGATCGCCTTGTGAATCTTTGCAGGTGCCATTATTAAATTCTTTACAATTTTGAGGCCAGCCCAAGCTAGCAAATGGCCATAGGGCAGAAGAAAACCAGGTATCTAAAACATCGTCTGAATTTTCAATGGGTAATTCGTGTCCCCACCAAATTTGTCGAGAAATACACCAGTCTTTAATATTTTTTAACCAATTAAAGTAAGACTTTTCCCATTTCTTTGGATAAATTTTTACTTTCCCTGATTTAACAGCAGTTATCGCTAATTTTGCCAATTTTTCCATTTTTAGAAACCATTGAGATGATATTAGCGGTTCAATGGGCGCGCCACAGCGATAGCAAACAGAAATGTTATGAAGATAATCTTCTTCTTTTTCAAAAAGCTTTTTCTTTTTAAAAATTTTTAGAACTTTTTCTCGAGCATCATTTATGCTAAGACCTTCAAAATCTCTACCTGCCTGCTTGGTCATTCTGTTCTTCTCGTCAATAATCTGAATAGAAGGAAGATTGTTTCTTTGGGCAATATCAAAATCTACAGAAGAGTGAGCCGGAGTTACCTTAACTGCCCCTGTACCAAATTCTTTGTTAATTGAATTATCGTCTATGATAGGAATTTCGCGACTTACCAAAGGAAGAATAATCGTTTTGCCAATAAGTTGGCGATAGCGTTCGTCTTTTGGATGAACAGCCACTGCAGTATCTCCTAGCATAGTTTCAGGCCTCGTTGTTGCAACTACAATATATTTGTGTTTGTTTATCTTTTCATCTTCTCCTCTCTGCGCCTTAATCGGATATTTAAGATACCAAAGCTTTCCTTTTTTTTCTTTATGTTCTACCTCCAGGTCAGATAAAGCAGTTCCACATCTGGGACACCAATTTATTAAGCGCCTCCCCTTATAGATCCATCCTTTTTCTTGATAATGCTTAAAGGCAATTTTAACCGCTTCCTGATAATCTTTGTCCATCGTAAAGCGGCTTCTCGACCAATCTACTGAAATTCCTAATTGCTTAAATTGATTAAAGATAATATTTCCATATTTTTCACGCCATTGCCAAACTCGCCTGACAAATTCATCCTTACCAATATCCTGACGAGTAAGCCCTTCTTTTTTTAGTTCTTTTTCAACCACATTTTGTGTAGCAATTCCCGCATGATCAGTTCCCGGAAGCCAAAGCGTTTCAAATCCTTGCATCCTTTTTCTCCTTACTAAAACATCAAGAAGAGTATTCTCTAGGGCGTGCCCAATATGAAGATTTCCTGTAATATTAACTGGCGCCATAAAAGCAACATATTTTTCTTTTGCTTTTTTTGGCTTAAAATAACCGGATTTTTCCCAGTTTTTATAAATCTTTGTTTCTACTTCGCTAGGCAAATATTTTTTGGATAATTCTTCTGACATAATATATTTATATTAAAATCCCAAGTTAGAATTAGTTTTTAATCCTTGCCAAGAATAATCTTTGTCCTGGCAATAATTTAAATAGGCAGCTAATGCTATCATTACCGCATTATCGCCGCAATATCTTTTACTTGGTAAAAAAAGACTAATATTGGCGCGCCTTGATAATATTTTCAACTCTTCTCTAATCTGGTCATTCGCTAATACCCCTCCGCCAACTAATAATGTTTTTGTGCGCAATTCTTTGATAGCTTTTTCTGTTTTTTTGATTAAGGTTTCAATTACCGCTCTTTGAAAACTTGCAGCCATATCAATTTTAATTTTGTTTGATAGTTTCTGATTTTTCCCATTAATTCTTAATTCTTCTTGATAGTCTTTAATTTTATATAACACTGCTGTTTTGAGGCCAGAGAAAGAAAAATTATAATCAGGCGAATTAATCATCGGGCGAGGAAGTTTAAATCTATCTTTATTCCCAGTTTTAGCCATTTTTTCAATGACGGGACCGCCGGGATATCCTAGTCCTAATAGACGCGCTACTTTATCAAATGCCTCTCCTGCCGCGTCATCAAGGGTTTCGCCGATTAATTTATACTTAGCAATACCTTCAACCAACACTAGTTCTGTGTGTCCTCCTGAAACAATTAATCCGAGAGCAGGAAATAAAGTTTGTAAATCATTAATTACAAATTGTAATTTAATCAACCCTGAAAATAAGTGTCCTTCTAGATGATTCACACCAATAAGCGGTTTTTTATGTTTATAAGCAAGCGTTTTAGCAAATGATGTTCCCGTCAGAAGACAGGGCATCAATCCTGGTCCAGAAGTTACCGCAATTAAATCAATTTTTTCCATAAATTTGCTAGTTTTGTTCTTTTTTAATACTTCTTGAAAAATTTTAGGTAAATTTTTCACGTGCTCTCTTGTCGCTAATCTCGGTACCACACCGCCATATGGAGTATGAATTTCTATTTGAGAAGCAATTTCATCGGCTAATATTTTAAGCTTAAAACAATTTTCTTGTTTCTTTCGATGAAAGTTGACCAAGGCAATGGCCGTTTCGTCACATGAGGTTTCAATCGCTAAAATATTCATATTAGTTATTAATTTTAATTGTAAAGCAAAGAAAAATCAATAAGACCTTGATTTTTGTTAATTTTTAGTTATTATTAGAATGTTTTCATCCTTTCGTTTCTTAAGCGCCCCTATCGTCTAGTGGCCTAGGACATCAGGTTTTCATCCTGGCAACCGGGGTTCGATTCCCCGTGGGGGCAAATTTTTTGAAAATATTCATATTTGTATCGTTTAAAAAAAAAGAAAAAAAATATCTTATCATTTTTCCTGATAGGAATATTCATCTTAGGACTAATAGTGTTATCTACTCCTCCGTCTCGTGCTCAAGGTATTTTTGACGGAGACCTTATCAGAAATCCCAATGCTCAAGGAGATACTAAGTACGATATATATATTGTCAAATTAGTTGGCACAAAGAAATTTAAACGATTAATTCTCTCGCCTCATGTTTTCGATAGCTACGGCCATCTTAATTGGGATAAGGTACTGCTCACTGACCAAGCAACGATGAATCAATACACAACTTCAAATCTTGTTAGATGTTCTGACCCCGATATGGGCATTAACGACCCCAAGGTTTATCAACTCATGCCCTCAGATGATAATGGCACTAAAACTTGGCTTAATATGACAATCTCTGAGTTCTCCGCTCAATATGATTGGGATTCAATCTATACTATCAACCAAGTTGATAGAGATGCTTATATAGATATTAGTGATTGGGCTACATATCAAAATGCGGAATACGGGTTTGAATTAAAACATCCCTTAGGTTGGAAAATAGAAGAACATGGTCCGTATACGAGCAACTCTTTTTTGCTTCACAACACTTTGTTCACAGATTGGGCAATGACTATTTGGGAAACATCTGTTAATAATTCCCAAATAATTAACAATACCTTCATGGGTTTGCAGTTTAAAGAGGAGAATAATATTTATATTGGCGACAAACCGGCGGTAGAGTTAATTTATTATGGACCAAGTCAAGCTTTGGACGGCATGCATAATTATCGTTTATTTATTGTACACACCGATGATTTCACCTATTCCATTGACAGTGATTTGTGTTTAGATGACAAAAATCCTGAGTGTGTTCAAATTCTATCTACCGTTAAATTCAATAAGCCCACTATTGACTTTGTTAAGACAGGTAATGTTATTAATAGGGATTCTAGTCAGTACTTAGTCTATGAAAAACCCGGAGCACCGGCCATAACGATTGAATTTGTATTTAATGAAGACAGCTTATGCAGAAGTTATGGGCTAGCAGATAATCCAGATATTTCTTGTGTTGGCATAGAATTAAATGATGGTGACGAAGTGGGCATTGAGGGCAAAATAAGTAATACCCAAGTTATTGTAAAAAGATTAACCGGCCATTTTTAAGAAATTACATAAGCCCGTAAACATGTTGCACTCTCTTTGCGGTCCCATTTCTGATCCCTTATCATATCTATTACATTAATACTCTCAAACACTCCTTTTCACTTCAAAACAATCTTCTCTATGGTGTTCCATTTGAAACCCCGTGGGGGCACGCCTACTCTTAAACCCTTTATTAATAAGGGTTTTTGTTTTTGTCGGCAGTAGGGAATGGAACTTTTGGAATAATCTTGATATGATGAATGTACGCTTAAATTAAATTGTATTACAACTAGACTATGAGAGAACAATTACCATCTGATGAGCAAAAAGAAAATGAAGGCGGAGAGATTCAAGCAAAACAAGTTGTTGAGAGCCTAAAAGCCGACCCAGAGAACAAAGAACTGTTATTGCAATGGCTAGATAAACGTCAACGAGAAGTCGAAACGACCAATACTGGCGAAGCGGGCTTGCAATTAAATATTGAGGTTGCGCAAGTCTATAGAGACGCAGGATTAACAGAATATGCAATACAGGCATTCCATGATGCTGCTATGCAGGCATGGCAAGAGAAGAAAGATGACATTTATGAAGAACTCATGACAGAGGTGGAGAAATTAGAGGGAATTGATAAGACTTAGTGTTAATTTTATTAAACTGTTTCTCTTTCTTCTTTAATCCCTTATCATAGCTAACACACTATTGCCCTCAAACACCCCCTTCTACTTCAAAATAATTTTCTCTATGGTGTTCTATTTGAAACCCTGTGGGGGCAAATTTTTTGAAAAATCCTTACCTAGTGAGGGTTTTTTATGTAAACCGCCGTATGTATGTGCACGTTATCCAAACCATTGACATTCAAGTGTATATTTGTTACGCTATATATAATATCGAAAAAGGGAGGGAACAAAATGTTCGCAATTCTGACGATGGTGTTGTTGGGAGTAGGTACGTTGGCACTACTCATCTTGGGTGTAATCCTCTGCAAGAAAGGTTGCATCAACCAAATAGATTATGCTGTTGGAGGAATAGTTTGTATTATTTTCTCCGCAGTCCTCGGACTACTGTTCTTTGGAGTAACTATCGGAATGCCACTTGACCAGGCATATAAAGCGCAATACTGGCCCTATCGTTTCCTGGCTCTTAACGAAACTATCGAAGAAACCGAAGCGTTGCTCACCGAATATAAAAGCGTAATCGTGACAGGCCAAGGAGTCGCTGCGGCAGGCGAAGGTCTCCAAATCAAGCGAGAACTTCGTTACCTATATGAAGAACTTAACAAGCTGGTTCGTTTCATCGATTTCTGCAATTCAGGCAAAAACCGCTGGTGGCTTGGTTACAAGATTCGAACAGCGACCATTAGTCAATAAGATGCTGTTTCTCCCAGACACAGTTTGTCTGGGAGTTTTTTTATGGGCAAGATCTCTTTCAATTTTTTAGACAATTTATTAAAAATCTTTACTTTTCTCCCTTAATCCCTTATCATAACCAATACATTGTTGCTCTCAAACACCCCTTTCCATTTCAAAACAGTATTCTCTATGGTGTTCCATTTGAAACCCCGTGGAGCATTAAAGGATAAAAGATATAAGATAAAATAGAAGAACCTTTCGTTTCCCTGTCTGCCGACAGGTAGAACTTAAGAACTTTGAGGTAAAAATATAAAAATGCCGTGGTAGCTCAGTGGTAGAGCGAGGGCTTGAAGAGCCCTGCGTCGGGGGTTCGATTCCCTCCCGCGGCACATTAAGCTTAAATTATAGATACTATCTAAAATAAAAACACAGGTGATACACAATTATTTCACAGAATTATGGGGTGGATATTGAGGGAATAGCAGATAATGCGGGAGTAGCTTAGTTGGTAGAGCGTCTCGTTGCCAACGAGAAGATCGCGGGTTCAAATCCCGTCTCCCGCTTACATTAAAGAATACACAAGTTTATTTTGTGCATTTTTTTTATTTTAACCCCTTTAATTTTGCTTATATTATGATATTATTAAACAAAATTAGTTTTTTATTTACTGTTTTGTTTTTTATTTATTTATCTCAAATTTCACGCTTTGAATTTTGAATTTTGATCTTATGAATTTTAACGAACAAGAGAAAAAAACTCTTAAATTTTGGAAAGAAAAAAATATTTTTAAAAAATCTTTAGAAAAAACAAAGAACGGAAAATCCTTTGTTTTTTACGATGGTCCGATTACTGTCAACGCTCAACCAGGCGTTCATCATATTGAAGCGCGGATATATAAGGACATTATTCCAAGATATAAAACAATGCAGGGATTTAATGTTATTCGTAAAAATGGATGGGATACTCATGGTTTGCCAGTTGAATTAGAAGTTGAGAAAAAATTAGGATTTAAGTCAAAAAAAGACATTGAAAATTATGGAATTTCAGAATTTAATCAAGAATGTAAAAAAACCGTTAACGAATTAATTCCTATTTTTAGAAAAATAACGGAAAGAATTGGCTATTGGGTAGATATGGATAATCCATACATTACATATAAACCAGAATATATTGAAACTGTATGGTGGATATTAAAAAAAATTTGGGATCGCGGTCTTTTGTATGAAGATTTTAAGGTGGTGCCTTGGTGCTCCAGATGTGAAACAACTCTTTCAACTCACGAGCTAGCTCAAGGATACAAAAATGTTTATGAGAAATCAGTTTATGTTCGCCTAAAAATATTACCTAATCAAAAAATTAAAAATTTTTCTCTAAATAAAAATACTTATTTTCTAACATGGACTACAACTCCATGGACTTTACCTGGCAATACAGCTTTGGCAATTGGCGCCGACTTAGATTATTGTCTGATAAAACTAAAAGAAAAGAGCTATGTCTTGGCTAGGTCAAGATTAGAAATTCTAGAAGAAAAATATGAAATAGTTAAAAAATTTAAGGGAAAAGACCTAATGGGCATTAGCTATTTTCCTCTTTTTGACATCAAAGAAAACCAAAACAATGCTTCACATAAAGTTTACTCCGCTAATTTTGTGACCGAAGAAGATGGTACGGGTTTAGTTCATATTGCTCCTATGTACGGAACTGACGATTTTGAGTTAGGAACAAGGCACGGTCTTCCTAAGGTTCATACGGTTAGCGAAAGTGGTAAGTTCAATAAATTAGTCAAGGAATTTGAAGAAAGAAAAGTAAAAGACAAAGAAACGGAAAAAAGTATTATAGAATACCTTAAAAAAAATAATTCTTTCTTTAAGGAAAAAATTATTCAGCATGATTACCCTTTTTGTTGGCGCTGTAAAGAACCATTGCTCTATTATGCTAAAAAATCTTGGTTTATCAAAATGACGGATCTTCAAGAAAATCTCCTTAAGGCAAATAAAACAATTAATTGGATGCCAGCTTATCTCAAGGAAGGAAGATTTGGCGAATGGCTAAGAGGCGTGAAAGATTGGGCAATTACTCGGGAGAGGTATTGGGGAACGCCATTTCCTGTCTGGAGATGCGAAAAATGCAATAAACAAAAGTGTATTGGCTCATTTGAAGAGCTTGGGCAAAAGATCAAAGATCCTCATAGGCCTTATATTGATAAAATTGAACTTGATTGTGAATGCGGAGGCAAAATGAAACGCGAACCATATGTAATTGATGTTTGGTTCGATTCAGGTGCAATGCCATTTGCTCAATATCATTTTCCTTTTGAACCTGCTTCCACTAAGATTATAACGGGTAAACAAAATGTGAAAAATTTGCCGCCAAGATTGTTTCCGGCGGACTACGTTTCCGAAGCAATTGATCAAACTAGAGGATGGTTTTACACTCTTTTGGCAATTTCTGTGCTCTTGGGATATAAATCTCCCTATAAAAATATTCTCTGTTTGGGCCATGTTTTGGATAAAAAGGGAGAAAAAATGTCAAAATCAAAAGGAAATGCTGTTTTGCCCGATGAAATTATTAATAAATACGGCGCTGACGCGCTCAGGTGGTATTTTTTTACTATTAACAAGCCGGAAGATTCTAAAAAATTTAACGAAAAGGATGTTAAAAAGGCCTTTTCTAAATTATTATTAATTAAGCATGTTCTTAACTTTTTATATTTTTACGGCTTAACAATTGATCCGTTGACACAAAAAGATTTAGAAGATTTTGTTCCTAGAAATACATTAGACATATGGCTTTTAGCAAGATTAAATTGTATTAGCCAAAAAGTGAGCGATTTTTTGGATGATTATCGGATAGTTGAAGCGGCGCGCTTAATTGAGGTTTTTATAGATGATATGTCTTATAGATATATTCATTGGTCAAGATCCCGTTTTAAGGCATCTTCTCCCGACAGAAAAGAAGGAATTAAAGCTCTTGTTTATTCCCTATTTGTTCTTTCTAAACTGATCGCGCCCTTTGTCCCCTTTTTGGCAGAGGAAATTTTTAATTTCTTAAAAGGAGGACCAATGTCTAAAGATAAGCAATTGAAAGAAAGCATACACTTAGAAGATTGGCCAAAAAGCCAAAAAATCGGCGCCAAAGAAGAGAAAATATTAAATAAAATTTTGTTAGTTGAACAGATAATTAGCCTAGGATTAAGAGCAAGAAAGAAAGCCAAATTAAAAGTGAGACAGCCATTGAGTGAAATTAAGTTAAATATTAACATGGAAACAAATTTTCTTGAAATTATTAAGGAAGAACTAGGTGTTAAGAAAACAACCATAGACAAAAAATTAAAGGATAAAAAAGGATGGATTTTAGATAAAGAAGGTTCTATAAGCATTGCACTTAATACAGAATTGTCCAATGAACTTATAAACGAGGGGGCAACAAAAGAAATTATGCGCAACATACAAACCCTAAGAAAAAAAGCTGGTCTTATTCCTCAAGACGCAAGTGAAATAGAATATTCTACAAAATCAGTTAAAATAAAATTATTATTAACTTCAAATGAAAAAAAGATAAAATTATTTACTAAAACTATCAATATCGCTGAGAAAAATGAAATTTTACCTTCGGATCATACAACCGAAATACAAATTTTAGATAGTTCTGTCAAAATTGCTATAAAAAGGTATAATAGGTAGATTATTAATATTTTTTAACTCTGGATTTTTGTGTATTTCAAAACAAAAGCTGTTATTTTAAAAATGTA
>CAYPPP010000028.1:0-10103 GCA_964412645.1 uncultured Candidatus Saccharibacteria bacterium | reverse complement strand
GGATTACAGTTTCCGGAAGAAAATATGCCGGGAATTGACTATATTATTCCTGATATTTCCTATTTGAAGAATAAAATTCGCAATATTCGCGGAGTAATTATTACTCACGGACACTATGATCATATTGGAGGAATTCCTCACATTATGCCTAGAATTGGTAATCCTCCTATGTTTATGGGCAAAATGGCAGAGGGTATTGTTAGGAAAAAAAGCGAGGAATTCAAGAATAATCCCGCGCTTGATATCACTAAAATCAATGAAGAGTCTAAAATACAATTAGGAGGAGCTTTTGACATTGAATTCTTGCGGGTAAACCATTCAATTCCCGATTGTTTTGCTGTTATTGTTAATACTCCGGTTGGCAGAATAGTTCATACAGGCGATTTTAAGATTGACTATTCTCCAGTTAACGATAAACCTGCTGATTTAAACAAAATAGCGCAAATTGGCAGAAAAAAGGTCTTGCTCTTAATGTCCGACTCAACTGATGCTACTTCTCCTGGTTATCAGCTTTCTGAATCTGCAATTGGAGAAGAAATAGATAATATTTTTAAGATGATTGGTGGTCGTATTATTATAGGTACATTTGCTTCTCAGATTAATCGCATTCAAATAATTTTTGATTTGGCAAAAAAATATAATCGTAGAATATGCCTTCAAGGACGTAGCATGAACGATAATGTAAAAATTGCACGTAAAATAGGATATCTAAAATTTAATCCACAAATTTTAATTCACGATAAAAATTTAAAACAATTACCAGATGAAAAAATAATAATTATGGGAACAGGAGCTCAAGGAGAATCAAGAGCATTCCTTATGAGGGTTGTTAACGAAGAACATCGTAATATTAGCTTAAAGAAGGGCGATACGGTTATTTTCTCATCTTCGGTTATTCCTGGCAATGAAAGAACAATTCAATCCCTAAAAGACATGATTGTTCGTCAAGGAGCAAGGGTGATTCATTATAAAATGATGGATATTCATGCTGGAGGCCATGCCAAGCAAGAAGACTTGAAGCTTATGATGCGCCTTATCAATCCTGAATATTTTATGCCTATTGAAGCAAACCGTTTTATGCTTAAAGCGCATGCAGATTTAGCTGAACAAATTGGAATTTTAAAAAATAAAATTTTTATTGCTGACAATGGTCAAGTAATTGAATTTATTAAAGATAAGCACAATAATGTTGTAGGCAAACTGACTAATAATAAAGTTTCCACTAATTATATTATGGTTGATGGTTTAGGAGTAGGGGATGTGGGAGAAATTGTTTTAAGAGATAGAAATACAATGTCTCAAGATGGTATGTTTGTTATTGTGGCCACTATTGACTCAAAAAGCCGTCAAGTCAAAGAAAATATAGATATTATATCACGAGGATTTGTTTATCTTAAGGAATCAAAAAGACTCTTAGCCGAAGCAAGAGCTTTAACAACTGAACTATTAAACAAAGAATTAGGGCCACAGAAAACTATTAACAGCACCTATTTACGAGAACTTTTGCGAGAAAGGCTTGGTGAGTTTCTTTTTAAAAAAACGAGGCGAAGACCAATGGTTTTGCCCGTAATTATTGAAATTTAAAACAATAATCACATAACATAGAACACATAACATGGAGCACAGAACAACAGATTCTTGTTTTATGTTATGTGCTATGTGTTCTATGTTTCATGTTATTATTCTCTCATCATTTTCTTAAACTCTTCTCTTACATCAGGATCTGTTATATTAATCTTGAGTTTTTGAGCTAAATAAAACATAACCCAATTTCCCAAAATAATCATATTAAACATTTTTTCAAGAGGCGTTTTGCCTCTCATTTTTATTGTGTTCACTTTAATACCCTTTTTATTGAAAATGTTAGCAGTTAAACGCATTCTTTTTTGAATTTTTAAATTATCATCACTATCTATAATATTTAAAATGCAAAGTTTATCAGTCCACGAAAGACCTTTCCCTTGCATTAATTCATTATGATCAATCTCTGGAAAAACATTCCAGAAAGCAGGTATTTTTACGCTTTCATTAAAAAGAACTTTCCAATAATAGGCAACAGCTTTATTTGTTGAACTAGCATAAATCAGAGGAATTTTATTAATAACGCTTTCAGCAATTTTTTGAGCTTCTTGCTTAGAAGTAATAGGATCTATATGAGTGAGTTTGAATTGGATATCATTCAAGGGCTTAATTCCCAACTTTTTTAAGAGATAGATCAAAATAGAAATTTGTTCTAAAACCACCATGCGCGGTTCAATGTTTTTGGTTTTAACGTAGAGAAAAGGAACTGTATTTTCGCGGGCTTTTTTCTTTAATAATCCATCACTAGATATAACGATTAACGGTAATTGTCTTTTTCTTGCTGAATCATAAGCAGAAATAGCTTCTTCGGTATTTCCTGAATAAGAAATAACAATAATTATTGATTTTTCCTCACTAGTAGCAATATTTTGGGGAAGTTCATAATTTCTATGAATGCGAATTGGATAAAATTTTTCTAAAAATTCACCCGCTAATGCTGATCCTCCCATACCACAAATCAAAACGTTATTAAACTTTTGTTTAAAAGAAAAACTTATTGGTTTTTGATTGAAACCATTTTTTATTTGTCTTGGAAAATCAAGAATAATTTTTTCAATAGAATTTGCCATTGATGACGAATGACGAATAACGAATGATGAATGAATCATTCCTTGATGGTTCTTTTAATTCTTTGTTCCTAGTTCCTAATTCTTGATTTCCGATTTATGATTCACTCCTTTATCTTCGCGTTTTAACATACCATTCTTCAATATTAGCGAATCTATCGGCGGGAAGATTTATTTTGTTAGTTTTAATTCCCCTAATATTCTTTTTGGTTATAAATAAGTATTTAGGACTATACAAGAAAATTGCAGGAATATCTTTATTAATCTCTTGTTGAAAATCTTGAAATAGAAGTATTCTTTTCTCTAAATCAGTTTCATAACGTGCTTTTTCCAATATTACATCAACGTTTTTATTGCTATAGAGAGAAAGATTAAGGCCGGGATCTCTTTTCTGAGATGAATGCCAGAAAGAAAACGGATCAGGATCTAAACTTAATACTTGCCCAAAAAGAATAATTTCATACTTTCGTGGTCTTATAACTTCATCAATTATTTTATCAAGAGGAACAAGTGAAATTTTAACTTCAATACCAAGAGTTAACCAATTTCTCTGAATTATTTCAGCTGTTTGTCTTAATTCTGGCACGTCTGGTACCGTTATTACTAATTTGACATTCTGCTGCGCTGCTTTATTTATATATTCTTTTGCTTTATTTAAATTATATTCGTAAGCTTCCAATGGTTCGGGTTTATTTTTGAAAGTATATGATGGCAAGGGAGAGTTAATTTTTAACGCCTCACCGTCAAAAACCTCCTTTATAATTGTATCTTTATTGATGCTATATACCAGCGCTCTTCTGAGGTTTTCGTCAGATAAAAAAGAATTTTCCTCTTGGTTAAAGAAAACAGCAAAATAACGAGGCAGAAAAGGATAAAAGATATTATATTTTTCTATATGTTTAACACTATTTTTTCTAAAACTAGAGCTAAGACTAATAGCGTCAACTTTATTTTTTACCAGTGCTGTAATTAATTCTTCTTCTGAAGAACAAAAACGAAAAACTATATTTTTTAAAAAAGCATTTTTTGAGTAATAATCTTCATTACGTGTTAAAATAATTTCTTCAACAGAACCTTGATTTGATTTTTTAATTTTTGCTAATTCAAAAGGACCAGTTCCAACAGGAGAAAGATTTTCCTTGGCGAGAGCAAATTTTTCATA
Organism: uncultured Candidatus Saccharibacteria bacterium; assembly: GCA_964412645.1. Lineage (GTDB taxonomy): Bacteria > Patescibacteriota > Minisyncoccia > JBAYJV01 > JBAYJV01 > CAYNNF01. Next base: position 6,293 of record CAYPPP010000028.1, on the reverse strand, counting down.
ATTAATTTTTTCCCAAATATGTTTAGGAACAATACCAAGCGTAGTATTAGTGAGAAAAGGTGCATAAGGACTTTTCAGCTTAAATCTTACTTGCCAGTTATTGATTTTTTCTATTGTAACTCCTTCCCAATTAAATCTCAGAGGACTGTTATATTGAGCGTCTTGAATTATTGAAATGGTATAAATGATATCGTCAGCGGTTAAGGGTCTTCCGTCATGCCAGAATACATTTTTTTTTAAATAAAAGTTATAAATTTTACCATTATCAGTAATTTCAAAACTTTTAGCTATATCAGGAATTAAATTTCCGTCCGAATTAAGTTTCATTAAACCAGAATATAATAAACTAACAATATCCCTATCTACGTCATTACTGTGGCTTAATATGGGGTTTAAATAATGCGGAGAACCGAATAAGGCTTCTCTATAAGTTCCGCCTTGCGTAGGCAAAATTTTTGCTCCCAAAAAACAAGTACTAAAAACTATACCTAGTATACCCAAAATTAATGCTAAAAAAGATATTTTTGCCAGTTTTTGTTCTTTTTTATTAAGAAACTTGAAGAGAAAAACAATTTTTGAAACATTACTGGTTTTTTTTGCTATTTTTTTTATTAAAGATGCCATAAATATCTAATCCTTTCGCCAAGCCTGTCTGCTGACTACCCGTAAAGCAGGACAGACAGAAAAACGAAAGGTTTTTCCTAAAATAGTATTCTTAGAATAGCCATACCCACAAGAATAATAGATAGGGCAATTGTACCCTTCATCAGCCATTTCTCCATTCCTCTTTTTGTGCGATATATTTCTCCTCCTCCTCCGCCAAGTACGGAAGATAAGCCACCTCCTTGTTTTTGTAAGAGAATAAGAATAATAAGCGTGACAGCGGTAAAAATTTCAATTATATCTAAAATATTTTCCATATTATTTTAATAATTTTTAAGAAATTAATATTTTTAAATATTAATTCTTTATTTATAATAAGCCTTTCTTCTTCTTTTTACAAGAGCAAGAACTTGAAACTTGAAACAATAATTCTTAATAGTTATTTTTTTACATTTCATGTTTTATGTCTTATATTTTATGTTTTGTGTCTTGACTAACGCCTTTCTCTACTATAAACTGTTTTTATATGAAACTTTCTCAATTCAAAAATTTTCCATCAATAATTCTAACCTATTTTCAAGAAGTTAAGAGCGAGATGAGCAAGGTAACCTGGCCCACAAGAAGGGAAACAACGCATTATACTCTAGTTGTTATTGGTATAAGTTTAGTTGTAGCATTATTCCTTGGTGGACTTGACTATTTATTCACTTTTTTTATAAGAAAATTAGTTTAGAATTTTGGTCTAGAATAATCAGTAATTAGCAATTGAGTCATTGTCAGCCGAAGGATGATTCGCCTCTGGCGGAAAAATTCATTAGAAATTAAGTTCATGCCTAAACAAATAGCCCAATTTGGTCGGAATTGGTATGCAATTCATACCTATTCTGGTTATGAAGATTCTGTAGGAAGAAATCTAAAACAGAGGATTGAGTCTTTTGATATGCGCGATAAAATTTTTGATGTTTTAGTACCCATTGAAAGAAAGATTAAAATTAAACGAGGTAAAAGGGAAATTGTTGAAGAAAAAATTTATCCTGGCTATATTTTAGTAGATATGATTGTTACTGATAATTCTTGGTATGTTGTTAGAAACACTCCGCGTGTTACGGGATTTGTTGGATCGGGAAATACACCTGTGCCCGTATCTGAGGATGAAATAAAGGAAATCAAAACAAGAATGGGAGTAAAAGAACCGCAATATAAAATTAATATCAAACCGGGAGATATGGTTAAAATTAACGAAGGACCATTTAAAGAATTTGATGCTCGTGTTGTTGAGGTGGATGAAAAAAAAGGAAGAGTTAAAGTTTTGGTTTCTCTTTTTGGGCGTGAGACACCAGTTGATTTAGATTTTCTCCAAATTAAGAAAATTTAGCCACTAACTATTTGTTATTGTAATTGATGATCAATCATTCCTATGTCTATGTCAAAAAAAATTCAAGCAATTTTAAAACTTCAATTAGTTGCAGGTGAAGCTACTCCTGGTCCTCCATTAGGTCCAACGTTGGGGCAGCACGGAGTTAATATTCAAGAATTTATTCAAACTTTTAATAATCAAACTGTGGATCAAAAAGGCGTTATCTTGCCAGTTAAACTCACGGTCTATCAGGATAGAAGTTTTACTTTTGAAGTAAAACAGCCCTTAGTGTCTTACCTTATTAAACAAGCAGCTAATATTGAGAAAGGTTCTAGTACGCCAAAAACTAAAAAAATAGGCGCAATAAGTCATAAAAAAGTTGAAGAAATTGCTAAAATTAAAATATCTGACCTTAATACTGCTGATATCACTAAAGCTATGAAAATAGTCGAGGGCACAGCCAAATCATTGGGCATAGAAATTAGAAATTGAGCTAATGCTCCATGCTCCACACTCCATGTTTCAGATTCTTAAAGCTAAACTAGCGCGCTTAGACTGGATTTTATTCACTGGTCTTGCCATTCTCTTATCTTTAAGTCTCCTTGAGATCTATAGTTTATCACCATCGCTTGACGATGGTTTTTTAATATTCAAAAAACAAATTCTTTTTATATTCTTGGGACTTATTTTAACGCTCTCCTTTGCTTTTTTTGATTATCGTTTTTTTAAAGAAAACGTTGGCGTTACTTTAATTCTATATATTTTTAATGCTGGACTTTTAATGACGCTTATTATTATTGGCAAAGCTATTAGTGGTGCGAAAAGTTGGTTTAGCTTGGGTATTTTTAGTTTAGAACCAGTAGAACTAATGAAAATAGCGCTTATTTTGATTTTAGCAAAGTTTTTTTCTTTAAGACATGTAGAAATTTTTCTGCCACGCTATTTAATGATATCATTAATTTATCTTCTTCTGCCCTTGGTTTTAGTTATTTTACAGCCAGATCTTGGTTCAGCGCTTATTCTTGTTTTTATCTGGTTCGGTATTTTAATAATTTCAGGACTTAGATGGAAACAAGTTCTTTATATTTTAATTACAGTACTTCTTGTTATCTCCTTAAGTTGGTCTTTTTTTGTAAAAGATTATCAAAAAGCGCGTATTACTTCTTATTTCTCTCCTCAACAAGATCCCCTTGGACAAGGATATAATCTCATTCAGTCCTTAACAGCGATTAGTAATGGAGGGTTATTGGGAAAAGGGCTGGGTAGGGGTTTTGTGTCGCAACTTGGATTTTTGCCCTCCCGCCATACTGATTTTATTTTTGCATCCATTGCTGAAGAAATGGGATTAATCGGTGTTGTAATCCTCATTGCAGGTTATCTGATTATTTTCTGGCGTCTTGCCAAGATAACATTAAGCGCAAGAAATAATTTTGGGCGCCTACTAGTTATGGGAACATTTGTTTTAATAGCCTCTCATTGTTTTATTAATTTAGGAATGAATATTGGATTCCTGCCCATTACCGGCATTTCTTTGCCCTTTATTAGTTATGGGGGCTCAGGAATGATATCTTTCTTAGCTTTGTTGGGAATTTGTCTAAGCGTCAGGATAAATGAATAATGAATCATGATTTACGTTCTGTTCTCTCCACCTGTGGATATCTTTTTTTTGCTTTTTTTTAAATTTAAACTAAAATAAAGGAGGTAATTGTTGTTTTTCGTTGTTTTTAATGTCTAGGCGTTTTATTAAAAAAATTTTAATGGTGGGGTGGGAACTACCTCCCTTTAATAGTGGAGGTCTTGGAGTGGCCTGTCAAAACCTCACGCAAGCTTTGCTTAAAAGAAGAATTAAAATATCTTTTACCCTTCCATTTTTTCAAAAATTAGAGATTTTTTCTAAAGAAATAGGCTTTTTCTTTCCTACCAAGAAATTTAATTTTATTGGAATGCCTCCACAATTTTATACATATGCGTCCATTAAAACTTTCCAATCTGACACTAAAAGATCTTCTTTTCCTACCTCCAGTTTGTTAAAGAAGAAAGAAGAAATTGGAAAAATTGGTGATTTAATGCAACAAGTTATGTCTTACAGCAGTATTGTTGATGTTGTGAAGAATTTAGATTTTGATGTTATTCATGCTCACGATTGGTTAACTATTCCAGCTGCCCTGGCTATCAAAAAAATAAGTGGCAAACCGCTTTTGGTCCATGTTCATGCGCTGGAATTTGATCGATCAGGTGGCAGTATTTCTGGTAATTCCGAAATTAGTTCTATAGAAAGAGAAGGGCTTGTAAAAGCCGACAAAATTATTGCCGTTAGTAATTATACCAGAAAAAAGATATTATCTTGCTATAATATTGATCCGAAAAAAATTGAAGTAGTTTACAATGGTGTTTCTCGGGAAATAGATGATGGAATTTTGGGACATAAGGCGGGTTTTTTAAAGAATAAAAAAATAATTATATTTGTTGGCCGACTGACGATTCAAAAGGGGATTGACTGGTTTTTGAGGGCTGCTCAGCAAGTTATAAAAGAAGAACCACAAGCTTTATTTATTGTAGTAGGCGAGGGAGAGCTTAAGTCTCAGGCAATAGAATTGGCGGCTGAACTTGGTATTAGCAAGTATGTTATCTTTACTGGCTTTCTTTCTCGAAAGGAGTTGTCTAAAATTTATCGTATAGCTTCGCTATATATTCTTCCATCAGTATCAGAACCATTTGGCATAGCGCCCTTAGAAGCATTAAAATACAACACTCCCGTTATTCTTTCAAAAACCGCCGGTGTAAACGAAGTATTAAACGGCGCGCTAAAAGTTGATTTTTGGGATACGAGACAAATGGCTGAAAAAATAGTGGCTGTTTTTCGTTATCCTACTTTATATAAACAGTTAATTCAAGATGGAAAGCAAGATCTAATTGGAATTACATGGGATATAGCAGCGAAGAAAGTGGAAAATATATATGAAAATCTAATTATTAATAATTAATTATTGGCTTCATGATAAACATTTGTCTTTATCTTCACGCCCATCAGCCTCTAAGATTAAAAAATTTTTCTCTTTTTAATGTTGGTAATGTTCATCAAGATTATTTTGACAAGGAAGAAAACAAAAAATATCTTAAAAGAATCTCTAAGAAGAGTTATTTGCCGGCCAACAGTCTTTTCTTAGATTTAATTAATAAGACACAGAATCAGTTTAAGATCAGTTTTTCTATAAGTGGAGTTTTGCTTGAACAATTAGAAGAAAATCTGCCTCAAGTGATAAAAAGTTTTCAAAAATTAAGCAAGACCAAAAATTGTGAATTTATAACAGAAACATATTATCATTCACTTGCTTCTTACTTTTCCGAAGAAGAGTTTAAGAAACAAGTTCGTTTTCAGACAAAAAAAATAAAACAGCTTTTTTCATATCGTCCCCAGATTTTTCGCAATACCGAACTTTTATACTTTAATAATTTAGCGCAAAGCATTTACGACTTAGGATATAAGGCAGTTTTAATAGAAGGCGCAGATAGAATTCTTATGGGTAGACGTTCTGATATTATTTATCGCGCTAAATATGTTCCTGAGCTTAAATTAATTCTTAAAAACTATCCTTTGTCGGACGATATTGCTTTTCGTTTCTCTAATCATGATTGGCAAGAATTTCCCTTAACGGCAGATAAATTTTTGAGTTGGATTAAGACAAGTCAACAAAAATTAGTTAATCTTTTTATGGATTATGAAACTTTTGGCGAGCACCAATGGGCAGAAACGGGTATTTTTAAATTTTTTAAAGATTTTATTATTAAGGCCAGCAACGATTCAGAAATACGTTTCGTATTACCGAGCGAAATTATTATGTCAGAAACAGCGGAGGAAATGTTAGATATTCAAGAACCTCTTACTTGGGCCGATACGGAGCGTGATTTATCCGCGTGGCTAGGTAATTCTCTTCAGAAAGAAACGGCTTATTCTCTTTATGCGTTAGAAAGTAAAATTAAAAAAACAAAAAATTCCGATTTACTAAAACAGTGGAGATATCTTCAAATTTCTGACCATTTTTATTATATGTGCACAAAGTGGTTTAGTGATGGCGATGTTCATAAATATTTTAACCCTTACAATTCACCCTACGATGCTTATATTAATTATATGAATGTGTTAAGAGATCTAGAATCAAGACTTTAATCTCAATTAGTTAGGTTAGGCACAAGCGTTATTGCCAACTATAAGGAAATAAGTGGTTTCGAGATTAAAACATTCAAAATTGACTCAAAATAGAGCGCCTTAATGGAAGAGTTGAAAATTTAAAATTCAACTCTCCCGTCAAGAATCTTTAGATTCTTCAAATTA